>JALUKJ010000001.1 GCA_027056615.1 Campylobacteraceae bacterium
ATGCTATAGGGGGAGAGTATAATGATACCCCTTTACATATAGCACTTCGCTATGGACATTTGATTTTAGCTGTATATCTAATTAAAAATAATGCACCTTTAAATATTCAAGATAAGTATGGAGAGACACCTTTAGATATTGCAAAAAGGTTAGACTATACAAATATTGTTCAACTACTAGAGGACCGTGGTGCAAAAGAGACAACCAATAAAAAAAAGAGTATAAAGAGTATAAATAAATATAAAAACAGAGATAGTGTAAATATCTATCATAATTCAATTAAAGGAGATAGTGTAAACTTACGTCACAATAAGTTTGAATCTGAACATAAAGATAAAAACAATAAAGATATTGGCAAAAAGAACTTCCAAATAGATATTGGAAGTTAAAATTCATAGAAAGGATTAGTTATGAAAAAAAGTATATTGATAGCAACAACATTGGTGTTTAGTATTCAAGTATTATCTGCATTAGAGATTGAGGTTGAATCAGGAGATTCTTTTAACAAAGTAATGTCAAAGAATCGTTCTAATAGACATATTAAAGGTTCGAACCATGTAGTTATTAAAAATAATGAAGATTTGGAGGCTCATGGTAAAAAAGATTTAGGTATTACTGTTGATTCATCAACAGTAAGGGCTGGAACAGTTTATAATTATGTTGAAATTAAAAATGTAAATGTTAAAAATAGTTTTACAAAAACAAAGAAGAGAACAACAAATAAATACAACTCAAAAAATAAGAAAGATGAAACTAGAAATATTGGTGTAAAGATAAAAACATCAAAAGGTTTTAATAGAGGCTTTAAGGGTAAAGTTCATAATAGTGTTAAAATTGAAAATAGTCAATTAGATTAAATGAACTGATTAAGTAGAATGGTATTTAAATATTAATATAATAAAAATATTTAAAAATAATTATAAGGTGGAAGAGTTATGAATAGAAGTTTACTATTATTAAGTACATTAGTAGCCACAATAGTTTTAACAGGATGTAATCCTGGTAGTATAGTTAAACCTAAAGTTGAGTTAGCTGAGAACTCTCCTGTTGAAGAGAAGATGAATAAATATACAGATGCCTTAGAGAACCTTAACGAAATTATGGATGTTTATCGTGAAAGTGGAATTAATTTAGCTGTAATGCCAGTTGAAAATAAAACATCTGCTATAGGTAAATTACCTAATGATGTAACAATTATGGTTAAAAGTGCATTAAATGAAATAGGCTCTAAAGTACATGTCTTTCAATACTCTGACCAAGTCTTAAACGATGTAAAAAAACTATATCTTGTTGAGGGTGCTATTACAGAGTTTGATACTACAAGTAAGACAAAAAGAGGATTTAATGTAGGTGTTCATGGTGGAAAAGGAAGAGGTGAATATGATAGTGATGGAAGTTCGGATGCCGATGATTCAGTTTCAACTATGACCGTTGACTTTAATATGATTGACGCAGCTACAGGAGCTTATGTTCCTCAAGTTCATACCTCTAATAGTATTAAAATTATTAAAAAGAGTGCCTCTACTGACTTTGGATTTTCAATCTTAGGTAGTGGTTTTGGATTAAGTGCGTCTGCTAGTAAAACACAAGGTGTACATAGTGCAATTAGATTGCTAGTTGACTTAAGTATGGTTGAGCTTATTGGAAAGTTAAGAGAGTATCCTTACTGGGTAGCTGTAAGTGGTGGTAAGGTAAATCAAAGACTTCTAAGACGAATGAAAAGAAACTTTTCTC
>JALUKJ010000002.1 GCA_027056615.1 Campylobacteraceae bacterium
ACATAAGATAGATGATTATATCTCTATTGAGTATTACTATAAAGAGCTTAAGCCTTTTAGTTTTGATGAGATAAAAGAGATTATGAATAAAAATAACCAAGGAAAGAACCAATAATGAGTGAACAAAATATTGTAATTAGTTGTAATAATTTAGAAGAGAAGTACCGATTTAATAAAGTAGCTAAACAAGCAAGTGGAGCAGTTATGTATAGTTGTGGTGATGCTGTACTTTTAGCAGCCATTGCCATTGACCCAAAACCTGTAGAAGAGGATTTTTTACCTTTAACTGTACAATACATAGAAAAGTCTTATGCTGCTGCAAAAATTCCTGGTGGATTTGTTAAGAGAGAGACTAAACCTGGGGACTTTGAGACTTTAACTTCAAGAATTGTTGACAGAAGTCTACGCCCACTTTTTCCAAAAGGTTTTCACTATCCTGTAGTTGTAACCATTACAGTTTTAAGTGCAGATGAAAATGTAGATATGCAAGTAGCAGCTATGCATGCAGCTTCAGCAGCTTTGTATACTTCAGATATTCCTGTGAATCAGGTTGTGTCAGCTGTGCGTCTTGGAAAAATTGATGATGAAGTTCTTATTAATCCCACATTAGTAGAACAAGATGATTCTACTCTTGATTTACTTGTAGTTGGTTCTGGTTCAGATATTTTAATGATTGAGATGTGTGTACACGCATCTGAAAAAGAGCATGTTCAGTTAACTAATGAGTTAGATGAAGATGAACTTTTAGAGATTATAGATATTGCTCAAACAGCTATTGAACAAGCAACAACAGAGTATGAAGTAGGGTTTAAGTCTGCTAAAAAAGAGGAAATAGAGCTTGAATTAGTTGAAGAGAAAGAGGATGAAGAGCTATATAATTTTATTAAGGATAATTATGCTAGTGATGTATCTAAGGCTGTTCAATCTATGGCAAAATCTGAAAGAAGTCAAGAGCTAAAAAAAGTTCGTCAATCTATAATGGATGTGTTAGAAGAAAAAGGTGAAGAGGTAGACAAAGAGCTAGTCTCTAGAATGTTAGAAGCTTATAAAAAGTCAGTAGTTCGTTCACTTATTTTAGATAAATCTATTCGTGCTGATGGACGAGAATTAAATGAAGTTCGTCCTATTGATATTGAGACTAACCTTTTACCATCAGTTCATGGCTCTTGTCTCTTTACTCGTGGTCAAACACAAGCACTTGTTACAGCAACATTGGGTGACATGAAATCTGCACAATCTTATGATTTAATTGGTTCTAAAAGAGTACGTTATGAGACTTTTATGGTTCACTATAACTTCCCTGCTTTCTCTGTTGGTGAAGCAAAACCAGCTAGAGCTCCAGGGCGTAGAGAGTTAGGACATGGAAACTTAGCAAAACGAGGGTTAGAGCCAACACTTGACATTAAAAGAGATGGAACTATTCGTTTAGTTTCTGAAATCTTAGAGTCAAATGGTTCATCTTCTATGGCTACTGTTTGTGGTGGCTCTTTAGCACTTAGAGCAGCCGAGGTTGAGACCTCTAAGCTAGTAGCAGGAATTGCAATGGGACTTGTAAGCGATGGTGAAAAATATTGTGTTCTTTCAGATATTATGGGACTTGAAGACCACGATGGAGATATGGATTTTAAGATTACAGGAACAAAAGATGGTGTAACTGCAATGCAGATGGATATTAAACTAGGTGGAATTGAAGCAGAAGTTTTAAAAGATGCACTCTATCAAGCAAAAGAGGGAAGACTTCATATTTTAGGTATTATGGAAGAGGCTCTAAAAGATATGAATCCAAGTTCTGCTTTGCCAAGTTTAGTTGAATTTTCTGTTGAATCGAGTCATATTCCTGCTATTATCGGTAAAGGTGGTGGAACTATTCGTGAGATTATAGAAAAGCATGGTGTAAGTATTGACATTGACCGTGATGCTAATAGTATTAAGATTACAGGTGACTCAAAAGAGGATATTGATGGTGCTAAGGAGTTTATAGATGGTATTACTTCTGCTCCTGTAAAAAAACAGACAGTATATGAGATTAATAAAAAATACACAGGAAAGATTAAAAAAATTGTTGAATTTGGTATGTTTATAGAGATGCCAGATGGGTATGATGCTCTTTTACATATTTCTAAAGTGGCTAAAGAGAGAGTTAATAATTTAGAAGAGCGTTATAGTGTTGGAGATACTATAGATATTATTGTTTTAGAGCAAAAAGGTAAAAAAGTAGAGCTTTGTACTCCTGCTTATTTGTTGTAAAAAATATTTAATAATGTTCGATAAAATCAAACCTATGGATTTTGTTGCTGTAGGTTCGATTTCATAGAATAAATGTCTCATTTTAACTCATTAAAAGATTTTTTTATCTTTTTTTTTAATTTCATTTTATCTTAATATTTATTAAATATTAAGTTAGTTATAATCGCGACGTTACTACAAAGTGATAAGTAGGGAAACAGGTTGCATTTATGTGCTTGTTGGCATGTTTTACATGTTTACGCTATCCGAACGGACTTTGGAACACAGTCGAGGGAGACTTAAAGCCCATAATTTTAAGGATATAAAATGAAGAAATTCTTCTTACTTTTCTTAGCACTTGGTGCTGTTGCTTTTGCCGATGACGGTAAATCTATGATTGAAGCTTACTCAGTAGTTGCTGCTGGTGTTGGTCTTGGTCTTGCTGCTCTTGGTGGAGCTATTGGTATGGGGCATACTGCTGCTGCAACTATTGCTGGTACTGCACGTAACCCAGGTCTTGGTGGTAAATTAATGACTACTATGTTTATTGCTCTTGCGATGATTGAGGCACAAGTTATCTATACACTTGTTATTGCTCTTATTGCTCTTTATGCTAACCCATTCCTTGGATAGGTTTTAGTTTAAAGACTAGCTAAGTTTAGGGTGGTATAATGCCACTCTAACTTTTAGAAAAGTTAATATTATTTTTTATGCGTCAGTGGTGGAACGGTAGACACGCTACCTTGAGGGGGTAGTGCCTTACGGGTGTGGAGGTTCAAATCCTCTCTGACGCACCATCTTTTTATAATCAATCAAAATCTTATTTTTATTTTTTTCAACTACAATATCTTTATGAAAAAAAAATTACTACTCTTAATTTGTCTAACTACACTCACTTTTGCAGAAATTCCTAAAAGCTTCTCTTATGTCAAAGATAAAATACCTACAATAGAGCTAGAACTACGCTATGCTTCAAGAAATAATTTTGTAGGAGAGGTTATTGATGGTTATTTAGCTTCTAAAGCTATTTTAACTACAAAGGCAACTCTTGCCCTAGCTAAGGTTCAAAAAGAGTTAGATAGCTTTGGTTTAGGACTTAAGATATTTGATGCTTACCGACCACAAAGAGCAGTTGACCATTTTGTTCGTTGGGGTAGAGATTTAGGTGATAAAAAGATGAAACTTGAATACTATCCTACTGTAGAGAAGAGAAATCTTTTTAAAGAGGGTTACATAGCAAAACGTTCAGGACATAGCAGAGGAAGTACAATTGATTTAACTATTATTGACTTAAAAACAAAAAAAGAGCTAGATATGGGTTCTAGTTTTGATTTTTTTGGTAAGAAGTCATGGGTGCATTACGGAAATATAACTTCCCAACAAAGAGCCAATAGAATGTTACTAAATCAAGTTATGATAAAGTATGGATTTAAGGCTTATTCACAAGAGTGGTGGCATTTTACTTTGGAAAATGAACCTTATAAAAATAGATATTTTGATTTTAAAGTAGAGTAGTTTGGGGCAAAGCCCAAACATTAATCTTTTTTAATCTCTTTATGGACAATAGTCGTTAAGCCAAGAAGTTTCCAACCTTGAAAACCCGAACGGTAGTAGAAAATCTTACTTTTTGGATAGTGAAATTTTAATAGTCCTGATATAAGGTGGTGAGATTGCCCACACCAAATACCATTACAGAAAATTGCTAAATCTTTTGCTTTAGAGAAGTTCCATGTTCCATCAGCATCAATACTCATTCCTAAAAGCATAAAGATTTTTTTTGCTTTCTCTTTAGAGGCATTTTGTATAATAGGGAATGGAATGTTAATTGCAGAGGGAATAGTTTCTAACTCAAACCAACTCTTTAAACGAGCATCAATAATAATTCCTTTTCCTGTAGCCACTTCATCTTGCATAAATTTAAGAAGTTCAAGCTCTTCAAAATTTTGAATATCTGGATATACATGGGTTGGTTGTACACAAAATGGTGGACATGGACGAGAAGTTTTACTATAGTCATCAGTTAGTCTATTATCGACATCTTGAATACGCTCAACTTTGACTTTTTTCCCTGAATTCATAGTATATATATAAGGGATATCTTTAGTGATTTTAACAACCACATTTTCTCCAAAAAGAGAAGCAACTAATATAGGAAGTAGAAGTAATTTTTTCATGGGTTTACCTTTTATTTGTAATAGGTTTTGATTAGAATAAAAGTATTAAAAATATCCTGTATATTTTTAATACTCTCTTTTACCAATAGAGAAAAAATCTCTATTGAATTTTGATTAGTTTGGAATACGAATTTTTTGCCCAATGTAGATACGATCGGGTCTTGTTATTTCTGGATTTGCCTTATAGATACGTTTGTATTCCATAACATTACCATAAGCTCTTTTTGCTAATTTTCCAAGTGTATCACCTTTCCTAACAATAATGATTCTCATCTCTTTTTCACGGAAAACAACCTCTTTTTTAATATCACTACTGTATTTCTTATCCTCTTCATTGGTTGTTGTAGTTGATCCTGCAGCATTTTCAATTTCATTACTAATTTGTGCAGAAAGTTGACTTAAACTATCTGTTCCTTTAGCATTTTGAACATTTACCTTATTGTAAACATCAACTTGTTTTTTACTATTGTCAATATGTGTTTTTTCATTAATATCCACATTTTCTAAAGCATTTTCTAAGTCATTTGAAACTGAATCTACTTCAGTAGTTGAGAGTGTATTCATAAGCTCTTTGTCTTTTTGGGTAATATCATCAGTAGTTACTTGATTTGAGCTATTTTGTTCTTGATTTATCTGTTTCATTACGGCAGAAATAATAGTAGCTACCTCTTCAGGTGACATTTTAGATGTTGATGATGCAATTGCTTGTTGAACTTTGTCCGAGACTTCATTTTGTACGGTTTTCTCTTTTGGAGTCTCTTGTTCTACTTCAACTTTTGGCGTACTATTTTCAATAGAGGACTCTTTTTTTACTTCTATTTGTTCTTTTTGTATAGGCTCATCACTCTTTTTTATTTTAGGTTCATTTTGTACACTTTGAGGTAAATTATCCATTGAAACTTGTAAACTTGTGTCAATTGTGTCATTTGATGAATCTATCATCTTATAACCAAAGTAACCAGCTATCGCTAATGCGATAAGAAGAAGTAACCCAATAAGTTTACCCTTAGCTCCTTCACCATCTTTATTATTACTAGAGCCATGTAGTTCAGCTCCTTGTGTCTCTTGTCTATAATAATCATTGTAGTCTTCTTGATTGTACTCATCTTTATTTAACATAATTTCTCCTTTTGTTATCTGTTATTTTGGAATAATTGTAGTGAAACCCAAAATTTCCCAATATTGCATACCACCCCTATAGTATAACATTTTTGATTTTGGATATCCTAATTTAAGTAAGTTTTTCATGGCACGTACTCCCTGTTGGCACCATGGACCATTATCAAAGATTAGTAACATTTGTGCGTTAGTAAAATTCCATTTCCCTCCTTCTTTCTTTACTCCTAAAAGAGAAAAAATTTTCTCAATGTATGGATTGTGACCTTTAGAAGCTAAAATTGAGAAAGGAATATTGGTGGCTCCAGGAATAGTTCCTGCTCTATTCCACTTTGGCATTCTTGCATCTACAAGAAGACCTTTGTTTTTAGTTACTTTATTTTGAAGAAAATTAAGTACATCTAATTCACTTACTGTCTCTATACCTTTAATCGGTTGAAAAGGTTGTATGCTAAATGGAGGAGCTGGACGAGAAGTTTTACTATAAGAGTTGGTGAGTTTGTGTTTAGTATCTTGAATTCTTTGAATTCTAAATGGCTTTCCATTTATGTCAATATCGACAT
>JALUKJ010000003.1 GCA_027056615.1 Campylobacteraceae bacterium
ATTGTAACATGTTAACTATTAAGTTAAATTAAAACCTAATAAAAAAAATTATTCTTTAGCCTAAATATCCTAAATATTGTCTCTTTGGGCTAATTCTTCTTCAAATGCCCAAGATTTTCTATGTTCTTTTATAACTTTCTTACTGATAGTCTCAATAAGCATGGACTCTTTGTCCTCTAACATCATATATATTTCACCCGTAGGTTCAACCAACATGCTGTCTCCGTAGAACTTCCATTTAATCTCTTTTTCTTTAAACTCTCCAAGGCGATTGGCTCTTAAAATATAGCAACCATGTAAAAAAGCTTTTGTCTTAATAATTTCTCTCCAACGGTTATGTGATTCAAAAGTTGAAGCTGTAGGAAGAAGTACTAGGTCAACTTTTTTTCGTATAACCTCTTGCCAAAAATGGTCAAAATGGAGTTCAAAGCCACCCATAACCATAATTTTAAACCCTTCTACTTTGAAGATTAGAGGTGCTTCTAGTTTTTTGATTTTATTAGCAAACATCTTTTTCTCATTCCAGTGTTTATATGGCATAAGTATTTGTTGCTCATAATAAGTTATAGATTCTTCACTAATTTTAACAATATTCTTAATATATTTATCTTTTTTAACCAATATAATAGGTGCGACAAAAACCATTTGGTATTTGATTGCAAACTTTTTAAGCATCTCAATGTGTTTATCACTCTGTTTTTTGACCATATTCATAGTAAAATTAGGAAGTTCTTTAAAGAAATGGTTTAAAATATACTCTCCTAAGAGAACAACTTTGACACCTCTACTATGAGCGTTTCTTAAGTAAAAATCAAGTTTTGTTGCTTGCATTCCTAAAGTAGGAAGTTGGAGAGCTGAAATAGTTAATGTTTTATCTTTTTGCATTATTTTGACTCAGAAGAATTTTTCTCTATAGTTTGAATCTTGACTTTTGCCTCTTCTATCATTTTCTGTGCAGCTTTGATTTGGTCAAGACCACTCTCATAAAGTTTTAGACTCTCTTCCAATGTAATATCTGGACTTATTAATTGATTTAATATCTTTTTTGATTCTTCTAGTTTTTGTTCAAATGTATCAGTTTGCATTGTTTACCTTTATTTATTGAGTCTCTCTTTTATAATTGTATCAAATTTTTCTAGCTCTACCAAAAAGGCATCATGTCCATAGTTACTATCTATTTTATAGTAACTACTCTTCTCTCCATTACGTTGCATCATATGGTAAATATGCTCCATCTCTTTAGGGAAGAATAGATGGTCACCCTTAAATGAGATAAGAAGTACTTCTGCCTTAATACGTAAAATTGCTTCGTGTAATGAGTCATATCCACGACTTAAATTAAAAGTGTTAATGGCTTTTACTATATATAAGTAACTAAGAGGGTCAAATATCTTAGAGAAGTTATTAGTATTGTACTCCATATAACGCTCTACCTCATAACGTCCAAATAGTTCAAAAAGTCCATCATTGTTAACGTAGTTTCTTCCAAATTTATCATTCATAGAATCTGGTGATAGGTAGGAGATATGACCTGCTATACGTCCAATGGCTAAACCATCTAATCCATTCTCTCTAAAGGCATCTTTTTCATAGTTCCCATTTTTAAATCTAGGGTCACGACGTATCGCCTCCATAGCTACTTTGTTAAAGGCAATTGCCCAAGGTTGTGTAGCATAAGTAGTTGCTAAGGCAATAATTTTGTCAGCAAAGTTAGGATAATCTACAGCAAACTGTAATGCTTGCATTCCTCCCATTGAACCACCAATAATTGCTTTAAGGTGGTAAATTCCCATTTGGGAGAGCAGTTGTTTCTGAGCTTTAATCATATCTTTAATCGTCAGAACAGGAAATTTTAGACGAAAAGGAGTAAGCTTTGGATAGTCATCATTCATGGGTCCAGTACTTCCAAAACATGAACCAATAACATTAGTAGAGATGACAAAATATTTTGTAGTGTCAATTGCTTTTCCATCACCAATTAGTCCATCCCACCAACCAGGTTTTCTCTCTCCCTCATGAAGTCCTGCAGCATGAGCAGAGCCACTAAGGGCATGGCAGATTAAGATGACATTTGAAGCATCTTCATTTATCTCCCCATAGGTCTCATAGGCAATTTTATATGGTTCTAAGATTCTTCCACTTTCCAAATACAGAGGCGTTGTAAAGTTGGCAATATTACTTTCTATTTTCATTAAGCGAATTTTATCTAATTTGTACTTTATTAACGAAAATATTTGATGAAATAGTTTCTTTAAGAGTTCTTCCAAATAAATTTTATGTTTTATGGTTTTATTTAATGGTGATATGCTAAAATAGGAGGAACTTTCAAAGGAGTTATAGAATGAAATTAAAGGTAATATTTTTCATATTATTAGCAACTGTACAGCTTTTTGCAATTAGTCAGAAAAGTGTTGAGTATTATATAAAAAAATATATGGAGAAAAAAACACACTCCCCTGTTGAAAAGATTAGAACAGTTTCAACTTATGAGATAGGTGGAACTAATGGTTGGCATGTCTACTTTTTAGAATTAGATATTAATTTAAGAATGGGTAATACTAGTAAAAAAAGAAGAGTAACACAAGTAGTTTTTGCAAAGGGTAAAAAGATAGCATTTTCTTTAAAAGATAAAAAAGGACAAGAGTATGCGAAAATTTTGAAGCCTATGGTTCCAGAGAAAGCATATGATAATCGACACTTACTTGCAGGAAATGTAAATGCAAAGCATAGAATCCTATTAATATCTGACCCATTCTGTCCATTTTGCCAAGAAATAGTTCCTCCACTAATTACAAATGTACAACAACATCCAAATCTATTTGCTCTATATAGTTATCAGTTGCCTTTAGTTCGTATACATCCTGCATCTAAAGTAGTAACAAAAGTTATGGTTCTATTACATGATGAAGGTAAAGTAGAAGATTATAAAAAGATGTATCACCTACTTGTTAGTGAAAAAGAGCAAAGAGAGAGTGTTATTTTAAAAGCGATAGAGAAAAAGATTGGTAGAAAGTTTACTCATAAAGAGTTAATGAACCCCAAAATAAAAGAGATACTAGATTTTGACAAGGCAATGAAAAAACGCCTCTTTGTAACAGGTACACCAACTATCTTTATAGATGGTATTTGGGATACAACTCGTATGGCATATAAACGTTATATTAAAGAGGCAGAAAAAGAGGCACTTGCTCCAAAAAAAGAGAAAGAAGAAGAGGGATTTTTCTCTTCTCTCTTCTCTTTTTAACTAAGAGCTTTTTCTAAATCTTTAATAAGGTCTTGAGTATCTTCAAGTCCTACACTTAATCTAATTAGTCCAGCTGGAACACCTGCCTCAATAAGCTCTTTAGTTGAGAGTTGTTGATGAGTTGTACTTGCAGGGTGGGTAATAATTGATTTACTATCTCCAATATTTACTACTACTTTAAATATCTCTGTACTATCTGCAATTGCTTGTGCCTCCTCTTTACTAGAGACTTCAAATGAAAGCAGTCCACTCTGTCCTTTAGAAAAATATTTTTTAGCTAAATTATAGTTTGTATTAGATTTTAACCCAGGGTAGTTTACTTTTTTGACTTTTGGATGTGCCTCTAAATACTCTGCTACTTTTAAAGCAGATTGGGCATGTTGTTTCATTCGTAAAGGTAGAGTCTCTAAACCTTGAATATAGAGCCATGAGTTAAATGGACTAGGAGTTGCACCAAGGTCTCGAAGCAAAGAGAGACGCATTCTAAGACAAAATAGAGGTAGAGGAAGCTCAGAGTATATTAAACCGTGGTAACTATCATCTGGTTCATTAAAGTGTGAGTAACGAGGGTTATCTTTAATAAGCTCTACCAAGTTTTCTCTTTCAACTACTACTCCACCAAGTGCTAAACCTTGACCTGTAGTATATTTACTTGCACTATGTACCACAATATCACAACCCAAATCAATTGGTTTACAAAATATTGGAGTAGCTACAGTATTGTCAACACAGGTCATAACATTATGTTTTTTGGCAATGGCAACAATAGCCTCAAAATCAGCTACATCAACACTAGGATTGGTAATGCTCTCAAAGAGAATAATTTTTGTCTTTTCATCAATAAGTGCTTCTATCTGGGATGGATTGTTTACATTAAAATAACGTGTCTCAATTCCAAAACGTTTAATAGTATGCCCTGTAAGTGTGGTCGTTCCTCCATAAACTTGTTTTGCTACAATGATGTTATCTCCTGCTTCAGCCACATTGGCAATGGCATAAAAAATAGCAGCCATTCCAGAAGCTGTTCCAATGGCAGCCACACCATGTTCAAGTGCTGCAAAACGCTTTTCAAAGATATCTGTTGTTGGATTCATAAGTCGTGTATAGATGTTTCCTAACTCTTTTAACTCAAAAAGATTGGCTGCGTGTTGGGTATCTCTAAACTCATAAGCTGTAGTTTGGTAAATAGGTACAGCCATTGTTCCCATAGAGTCTTTGTTGTATCCTGCGTGGATAGCAAGGGTTTGTTCATTCACAATAATCTCCTTATATTTGGAGAGATTATAACTAAATATTTATTTATACTTTATGGTTTTTATATCTAATTTTTTATTTTTAAAAGGGTCAACAATAGCTTTAATATTATCCAAACTATAGTGAAGAGGAAAACCAATAGGTGAATTTTTTGCTGTACTCTCTAAAATATAATAGGGTTTATTATTAATATAGAGTGCTTTTTTATTTTTTATTTTAGGAAGATAAACAATAACAAAGATATGTTTAGGAACTAAAATAAAATAGCTCTCAATATTAAGTTCATGTAGTAGAGATATAAGTAGGTTACTTTTGTCATCACAATCACCAAAATTCTTTTGAATAGTCTGTTGTGGTGAGTGGGCAGAAAAGTTATTGATTTTGTAAGGGATGTTGGTAACATAATATAAAATAGATTGTACTTTACACTCTTTTGTATTGCATTGTTTAGTTAATCTTTTAGCAAGTCGAAAAAGTTCTTGATTTTCTTTTACGTTACTAATGTATGTCCCATCGGATATACTAATATATCTTCGGTTAACAACAGAGATAACATTTGAAAAGAGATAGATAAAGTATAGAGCTAAACACCCCAAAACCACTTTAGATATGGCATGGGATAGTTTAGAAGTCATTAGATATGACAATTAGCATTAGCAAGTGCCATACAGTCAATCTCGACAAGTACATTCTTAGGTAGAGTCTTAACTGCAACAGTACTTCTTACAGGTTTATGGTGTCCAAAATAGTGAGCATAAACTTCGTTAACCTTAGTAAAGTCATCCATATTAGTTAAGTAGATGGTTGTTTTAATTACATCGTTAAAGTGAACTCCTGCAGCTTCAAGTACATAGAATAGGTTTTTCATAACTTGGTGGGTTTGGTTAACCACATCGTCAGCTACTACAATACCTTTCTCATCCATTCCTATTTGTCCTGAAGTGTAAAGAATACCGTTAACAACAACAGCTTGTGAATATGGTCCAATGGCTGCTGGGGCATCTTTTGTTGAAACAAATCTCATGTTATTTTCCTTTGTCTTAAGTTAAGTTGTTATTTACTTTCGTAAAATATGTAAGAGGTAGAGTAATCTGAAAATTCAAAATAGACTTTCTGCTCTCCTGCATCTTTTTTACCATTAAAGTTTTTGTCATCATATCCATATCCAAAACGGTAAGGACGTTGAGTATCTACATCTGTTCCAGAAGCAGTGGTGAGTTTGTCAATTTCAATAAACCGTTTGACCAATTTATTTCCTGCATAAACATCAAGTGTTCCATTTGTTCCTGTCCAATTTTGAATTGAACGGCTAAGTTTATTTTGCGTCTCTTGAGTACAGGCTGTAAAAAGAACTAAAAAAGCACTAAGAATTAAGAGTTTTAATTTCATCAAAAACCTCCAAGGAAACCTCGTCCATAATCTGTGATTTGGACGAGGAGGAATTGGAGGAGCTTGTTATTGTTTAATATTTGCGATTGAGTAAGCATACCCATCTCCTTTCTGTATTGTTTTACAATATTTGTGATTAATACCTTGGATTGTACCTGTATTGATTGTGATAT
>JALUKJ010000004.1 GCA_027056615.1 Campylobacteraceae bacterium
CATCCTCCTCATCATAGTTATACGTTTTGTTTGGTAGCAAAGTTGCTTTAATTCTACCCTCTTTAACATAGCGACTTAAAGTTGCTCTATGGATTCCTGTTAATTCTAATACTTGTTTTGCTTTCATATTGAAGTATATACTATTAATACTTAGTAATGGTTTGTATTGTTTATTTGTCTATATATATAATTAAAAATCGTATCTCTTTTCGCTTAAAAATATAAATTAATTTTTCACAATTTTTACACAATTTACACACAATTATCTTGTAAATTTTCCCTCTCTGAACATAATATATGTTCTAATATTAAAAAAGGAAGCTTTTTGAGCAGAATCAAAGAAATTTCTCTAGTATTGGTGGTTACACCCATTCTATTTTCAGGATGTATGCAAGAGAGAGTATCCACGATTATCCCACTAAAGTCAACGGATAAAAATATAGTACGAGAAGACCCCGACAAAAAAAGTCAACAGATACTAAGGCAAAATACAAATAATATAGAAGAAAAACTCCCTTTAGCAAAAGTTTATTCTATGCAAGAAGATAATAAAACAACACCTCCCCTATCATTTTCCTCCACTAAAACCTCTAACCCACTTGATGAACTTATAAGCAACATTGAAGAGACTCCTGTTGAGAATATCTATTCTATTGAAGAACTTACTACTCAAGCACTTACCATAAATGACAACTGGATAGAGGAGAGTAAAGAGGATGAGATTATAGAAACAGCTGAAAATTTTTTAGGTGTTAAATATGTTTGGGCAGCCAATGGACCTTCGGCTTTTGATTGTTCTGGTTTTACAAAGTATGTCTTTAAAGAAAATGGAATTACTCTTCCTCGTCATTCAAGTCGTCAAGCGATGATAGGTGAAAAGATTAAATTTTCAGAGTTACAAAAAGGGGACTTGGTATTTTTTGATACTACCAAAGAGTTTAAACATCGTGTTAACCATGTAGGTATATATATTGGAAATCATCAATTTATTCATGCTAGTTCAGCTGGAAAAAAAGTGATGATTACATCTTTTAATAAAAAGAAATTCTATAAAAACAAATTTCTTTATGCAAGAAGAGTCATAAATCAATATAATAATATTGCTATGAACACTATAAATTAGAGTACTTATCTTAACTAAGTACTTTTTTAAAATTATTAATTAGTGAATTTAAAATTCCTTTTGGTTTAGCTAAATCCTCTAAGAATTCATTATAGGACATATTCCGTTGCTCTAAAAACTTTTCTAAATACTGTAGAGAAGCTTCTATCCCACCTCTTTTTTCAGCTAAAATCATCTCACTATATAACTCTTCAATGAGTTCCCTAATATAGTCTGGGGCAATTCGATTGAAAGAGGTAAAAGTTTTTAATGCTCCTTTAGAATCTCTTTCCACCGAAAAGTCTGTAATAAGCCAATAGTATTGACCACTTTTTGCTAAATTCTTAACAATCGCAGAAATTTCTCTTCCCGAATTTAGTGATTTCCATATCATGTAAAAAATCGCTTTTGGCATATCAGGGTGACGTAAAACATTATGCTCTACACCAATTAACTCTGTGGCTGTGTAGCCTGAAACATCACAAAAGTTTTTATTAACAAAAGTTATTTTTCCTTTAGTATCAGTTTTACTCACTATAAATTTCTTCTTTGAGAATACTACCTCTTTATTTAAAACAATAGGTCTATATATCATTACTTTTTCGCCTTTTTTA
>JALUKJ010000005.1 GCA_027056615.1 Campylobacteraceae bacterium
GATATTCACGAGGATGAACTCTTTAATAGAGATGGATTTGGTGTAGCAAACAGTCAATCTGCACTTAATAATGCTAAAAACTATCTATTACAATCAGCAATGATTATTAAAGATTTAGATGCAAATAAAATTAGAGAAGATTTAAATGAGACATTGACCAATACGTATCAAGAGACTAGTGATAATCAAGAAGCAATTGATTATGCTACAAAACTCTATAAAGTTCTTTTTGATAATAATGGTACATTTACCATTACTGATGAGGATGGAGGAGACAATGGAGAGAAAGAGGAGTATGAGATTGCTTTAAATAGACTCTTTGATGCTAAAACAGCTCCTAAAATTAGTGATTTTGGAAGTGACTTTGCATATAAAAGTTGTCCAAAAGATTTCAAGACTTCAACCGAAGATGAGATGAAAAAATATGAAGCTAGGTTCTGTTATCCTAAAGATTTAGCACATGAGTACGAAAAATGGGATTATGCAAATCAGTGTGAACTTGACATATACAAGAAAATACAACCTGAATCTGAAACCTCTGGAATGGATGAGTTGATTACACAGCTTAAAGTAGGTGATGAAGTAAAAACAGGTGAAGAGCTTATCAAGTATCTTTTTGTAGATGATAATGAGAGTGGGGTGATACATTGTGGAATTCCTTATTATTATCATAAACCTGAATTTACTTATGAAAAAGTAGCTGGAAATACTTATTATCCTATTGATGAAGATGGTCAGTTTGCAGACCAAGCAATTTTTTCTAGCTTGGGAACAAATACTGTAAAAGTTTCATCTATTAATAAAATTCCATCTACTGAAATATCTTTTAGTATTGAAAATGGTAAATTGATTTTTAATAGGGATAATTATCGTTCAGAACATACTTTATTAGAGGAGAATATTAATGAAGATTACTATATAGAGAATATAAAAGATTATAATTCTTCTTCTGGAGAGTTAGTTCGGGAAGGTAACTCTAGATTATATTATAAAAAAGAGTCAGCAGAAGCTTTCTTAGGACAAAAGAAAAACTTTAAATATATAGGTTCTGATACCTCTATTTTAACATCACCAAATGGTGGAGAACATTGGAGAAATGGTGAAACCCAAAGTATTGTTTGGGATAGTGGAAAAATTAATACAAGTTATGTTAATCTTTATGTATTGCATGATAATCCAGAGGATTTATATCGTTATAATTCCGATGCTACAACTATGTTAAATAGTAAGAATTGGTATAAACTTCCAAGTGACTCTTTGGGTATTTATAATAATGGAAGTTACGATATTGACCCAGCAGATTTAGGTGGAACAGGTAATGCTTACGTTATTTTAATAACAGATGAAAATAATGAATCATGGGATATTAGTGATAGTACATTTAGTTTAAATGATTCAGGAAGTTAATATCATTACTTCTTTTCTTCTCATTCCCACGCTCTGCGTGGGAATGCATACGATAGAGCAATAACAAAAAGAGGTCTCTTTGTTATCAAAACTTTCCATCTTTATACTCTTTTTTACCATATCTCTCTTTCCCCACAAGATAGTCTATACCGACATAACTGAAAAAATATATAAAAAAAATGAAATTCAATACACTGTAAAAGCAAAAACAAAAGTAGAAAACTTTAAAAAAGATGTTAAGTCTCTTTTTCTTAATCGTAAAAAATATGTTTCCCAAAATTTTTACTATAAAGATGGTTTAATAT
>JALUKJ010000006.1 GCA_027056615.1 Campylobacteraceae bacterium
CTAACACCTCTGAGTTACAAGCAGGACATAAAGTTGGACGGTTAATCTCTCTTTCACTACCATCTCTTCTATCAGTCAAGACCTTAGTAATTTTTGGAATTACATCTCCTGAACGAATTAAGATAACGCTATCACCTATCTTTAGCCCTTTTCTCTCTATCTCATCAAAGTTATGAAGTGTGGCACGAGAGATTACTGCTCCATCTAAATTAACAGGTTCAACCTCTGCCACAGGGGTTAAGACACCTGTTCGACCTACTTGAATAGTAATATCATTAACTTTTGTAACTTTCTCTAAAGCTGGAAACTTATAGGCACACATCCACTTAGGAACTTTTACTGTATAACCTAACTGTTCTTGTTTGGCTACCTCATCTACCTTTATAACCATTCCGTCCATCATCATAGGAATCTCATCACGTTTACTAATTAAAAAGTGATAAAACTCCTCTATCTCATCTATGGTTTTACACGCTTTTATATATGGTGGTTTTAAAAAGCCTAAGTTATAGACAAACTCCATCTTAAGAGAGAGTTTTTTCTGCTCTAAATAATTTTCACCCAAACCCCAAGGGTAAAAAACTAAACGGCGTTTTGCTGTAATAGTAGAGTCAAGTTGACGTAGACTTCCTGCTGCTGCATTTCTTGGATTTGCAAAAACAGTTCCTCTCTCCTTTTCTCGCTCTTTATTGATAATCTCAAAGTCATCTTTTTTAATAACAACCTCACCTCTAATCTCTATAAGAGCTTTATACTCAATAGTTAAAGGAACAGAACGAATGGTACGAACGTTATCGGTAACCTCTTCACCTACTACTCCATCACCTCTTGTAATTGCTCGAACTAACTTTCCATCTTCATAGAGTAGGTTCATACTTGCACCATCAAACTTTGGTTCACAAAAGTACTCAACCTCACCTACATTTTTTACAACTCTATCAAGCCACTCTTGCACCTCATCTTTGGTAAATACATCCTCCATACTCCACATTCTTTTTATGTGTTTGGCTTTAGAGAACTCATCACGAACTACTCCCCCTACTCGCTTTGTTGGTGAGTCCTCTGCTACTTCATTTGGATTTTCTTTTTCATAATCTAACACCTCATGATAGAGTCTGTCATACTCTTCATCTGTTGCTATTGGGTTGTCTTCAACATAATAGGCGAATGCCCATTTTTTTAAAATTTCTATTTTTTCTTGATATTGTTTATTTGTCATTATTTTTCCATAACTTTGGTTTTAACGTGTGACATAGTCACACCTACAGTTTTTGACTCGTTCCCAACGTCCTCGTCAATGCCATTGAAATAAGCTCAAATACTGTAGGTTCGATTTTATCGAACAAAAAATTGAAGCCCATAAAACAATCTGTTCGATGAAATCGAACCTACAGTTTTTGAATATTTATTCCTTAATTCATTGGCATTAACGTCCTCGTTGGGAATGCATATTAAAATTTAATCTACAAAGAAATATTTTTTAATAAAGTAACTTATATATGCATTCCAACCGAGACGGTTGGAACGAGATTGTGTCTCCAATTTTATATAGCAACATTTTACCATTTAATCGCTATGATAACACATGGAAGATATAAAAACAAAAATAGAAACCCTACTTTATGAAAATGCAAAAGATTTTGAGATTTCAAAACTGCTTAAACAAGATATTAAAGAGTATTTTGGAACACTAGAGGAGAGTTTTAGCCAAAACAGTGGGAAAAACTTTTTAGTTAAACATACCCGTAAAATTGATAGCATTTTACAAATTGCCTACCAAGTTGCTATGCGTTCAATGTTTGGAACCTATATGCCTATGAAGAGTACCCTACCTATTACACTACTTGCTCTTGGCTCCTATGGACGAGAACAGCTCTGTGTCTACTCTGATATTGATTTAATGATAGTCTATAAAGAGACCCATGGATATAATACAAAAGAGATGATAGAAAAAATACTATATATCTTATGGGATGCAGGGCTTAAATTAGGTCACCGTGTTCATGAACTCTCGGAACTCTTTGAGGTCTCTAAAACAGATATTACTATTAAGACTTCTATGTTAGAATCACGCTTTATTGAGGGTTCAAAACAACTTTGGAATCAAACTCAAAATGAACTTTCTCGAATAAGAAAAGATGACCCACAAGGGTTTATTGAAGCAAAGATTGAAGAGATGAACGACCTTCATAAGAAATATCCTCTAACCATGGAGCCTAACTTAAAAGAGGGAGATGGTGGCTTTAGAAATGCAAATTTAGTCTATTGGATTGGAAATGTTCTTTACAATATTAACAATATCTCAGAACTTGAAGGTGAAATTATTGCAAAACATGAGTATGAAGAGTTTAAAGAGGCACTCTATTTTCTCTTTAAAGTTCGCTCTGCACTGCACTTAGCATCAGGTAAAAAAGAGGATAATCTTCGCCTTGAACTCATACCACAAGTTGCTAACTATCTAGGTTATAGCACAGCAAAAAAACATATACAATTTTCCAGAAAAGTTATTACTCATCTAAAAACTATTAAACTTTATAGCACTATTTGGATTGATGAACTAAGCAACTACTTTGATAAAGAGAAGATGTTAACTCCTAAAAAAAATAGCTCTTTTTATGAACTATTAGAGCAACTAATCCAAGCAAAACCTGAGCAATTTAATGTTCATCCAACTTTTTTAAAAGCCCTGAACGGTTGTTATAGAGATATTGAGGTAAAGGGGGATATCTACAAAATTATCTATAAAATATTTCAACAAAAGCAGAGTCATCTTATCTTAGAGACACTTATTGACACTAAACTGCTAGGATACACCATACCATACATGAAAAAAGTTATTAATTTACCACAATTTGACGGCTATCATCAATATACTGTTGGAGTACATACAGTTAAATCTATTGAAGCCTTAGAAAACATACAAAATCCATTTATTGCTAAACTATATGAGAACTTAAATAATGAAGAGAAAGTCTTTATAAAAGCTGTTGTACTTATTCATGATGCAGGAAAAGGTCAAAGAAAAGAGCATTCTCAAGTTGGAACGGTCTTATTTAAAGGTTTTGGTAAAAAACTTGAATTTTCTGAAGATATGATTAAAATAGGGAAAAACCTTGTTCTATATCATACCCTAATGAGCATAACAGCTCAACGAGAAGATTTATATGCCCAACATAGTATTTTAAAGTTTTCTTCTCATTTCCAAACTCAAAAAGAGCTTGACTATATCTATATACTCACATACGCTGATATGAATGGGGTAGGAACATCTATCTATAATGATTTCTCATCAAGACTTATTCATACACTATATCAACAAGCTTCTATTGCAATTTCCAATGAAAAATTACTTAAAGAGACTACAAAAAGAGTTAAAAAAGAGCGTCAAATACAACGAATAGAGAGCTTTAAACATCTTCCTAAGGGTTTACAAAAAAAAGCACTTCAAATTAAATCTGACTACTTTTTTATTAAAAACACACCTCAACAAATTATAAATATTGTAAAAAGAACCTCTGAATTAAAAGATTATGACTATGTTATTAGCAATGAGAAGTTTTTAACTATTGAGATTTTAAGAAAAGATAATTTTGATGTCAGTTATCTACTCTACAAACTATCTCGCTTAGATATTGTACAGATGGATATCTATAAACTCTTTTCAGATATTAAATATTTTCGTATTGATTTTAATGAAACTATTGAGGAGGGAGACTATATTGAACTTCAAGAGCTTATTATTGACTCTTTAAATAATATACATAAGTTAAATATTAAAAAACCTAAAATTTTAGAGAAAAATATTTTAATCGACTGTAAACATTCACAAGAACACGCTATACTACAACTTAACTGCTCTAACCAAAAAGGTCTACTTACATATATCATTAATCTATTTGATAGTTTAAACATAGATATTTCATCTGCCAAAATTCACACAAAGATGAACAGAGTCAACGACCTATTTTTAATCGAGAAGAATGGAAACTTTTGTAATAATACTAGCTATATAATAAAAGAATTAACGGAGTAATAATATATGTGTGGAATTGTTGGATATATAGGAAAGAATGAAAAGAAAGAGATTTTATTAGATGGGCTACAAGAACTAGAATATAGAGGATATGATTCAGCAGGTATTGCCATTATAGAGAATAAACAACTTAAAAACTTTAAAGCAGTAGGACGACTACAAAATTTAAGAGAGAAGACTAAAGATTATAAAAGTGAAGGATTTGGAGTCTCAATTGGACATACCCGTTGGGCAACCCATGGAAAACCAACGGAACTAAATGCTCACCCACATATGGGAACTTACTCTTTTGTTGTTCATAATGGAATTATTGAAAACTACCAAGTACTAAAAGAGGAACTACAAGCAGATGGAATTCAATTTTTAAGTCAAACAGACACAGAGACTATTGTTCATCTTTTTGAAAAAAACTATAATATCAACAACAATGCATGGAAATCATTTCAACAGACCATTAAAAAACTTGAAGGTGCTTACGCTACTCTGCTAATTACAGAAGCCCAAGAAGATACCATATTTTTTGCTAAAAATGGCTCTCCAATGCTTATTGGATTTAATGGAGAAGATATCTACTTTGCCTCTTCAGATACACCTATAATTGGTAAAGCAAAAGAGGTTTACTATCTGGAAGATGGAGAGTTTGGATATGCTAAAGATGGAGAAGTAAAACTATTTGATTCTAATGGAATTAAAAAATTTACTAAACAAGCCCTACCTACAGACAAAGCTATGGCACAAAAAGATGGCTACCGTTTCTTTATGGAAAAAGAGATTTACGAACAAGCCCAAGTAATGAACGATACTATGATGGGACGTGTCTTAGATAACAGAGTCTATTTTGAAGAACTTAATGAAAAACTATTTGACAATATAGACAATATTAAAATTTGTGCTTGTGGTACATCTTATCACTCAGCCTTAGCAGGTTCTTACTTACTTGAAAGAATGGCAAAAATTCCTTGTCAAGTTGAGATTGCTTCTGAATTTAGATACAAAGAGCCACTACTCAATGAAAGAACTCTCTTTATTACCATCTCACAAAGTGGTGAAACAGCTGATACACTAGAAGCTCTTAAAATGGCAAAACGAGCAGGACTTAAGAGTTTAAGTATCTGTAATGTTGATAACTCTTCTATTGTAAGAGAGAGTGATAGTGCTATCTTAACACGTGCAGGAATTGAAAAAGGGGTTGCAAGTACAAAAGCTTTTGCAACACAAACTATGGTTCTTTGGATGCTTACACTTTACATAGCACAGAGTAAAAAAACCGTTACTCAAGAGAGTATTAATCAAGAGTTAGAAGCAATGAGACACACACCAAAAGCTCTACTTGTTGATGACAAACTACACTCTAAACTTACACGTCTATCTAAACGTTATCTACATGGACATGGTTTCTTTTTTATTGGTAGGGATATATTCTTTCCTCTTGCACTTGAAGGTGCTTTAAAACTCAAAGAGATTTCATATCTACACGCAGAGGGTTACCCAGCAGGAGAGATGAAGCATGGACCAATTGCCCTTGCAGATGCAGAACTCTTTACTGTTGCACTAATGCCAAAAACAGTACACTACGATAAAATCAAATCAAATGTAGAAGAACTTTGTGCAAGAGATGCAACTGTTTTAGCTATCTCTCCTGAGTATTTTGAACTATCAGATGACTTTATACAAACTAAATATGACACACACCCTATGTTAGAATTTTTTGAGATGATGGTTATTACACAACTACTTGCACTTGAAATCTCTATAAGATTAGGAAATGATGTAGATATGCCAAAAAATTTGGCGAAGTCTGTAACGGTAGAGTAGAAGTTTTAATATTTATTCCCACCGAAGACGGCAATGCCAATGAATTAAGGAATAAATATTCAAAAACTGTAGGTTCGATTTCATCGAACGGATTGTTTTATGGGCTTCAATTTTTTGTTCGATAAAATCGAACCTACAGGATTTGGGCTTAA
>JALUKJ010000007.1 GCA_027056615.1 Campylobacteraceae bacterium
CACTCACTCCATATCTCCTGATATGGAATATTTACTTGTGTTATTTTAAATTATACTGCTGATTGGCTTTAATATATGTGTTCCACATCGGGAGATGAGGAACAAGAGAGCACTCTTTAAGTCCTCCTTACTATCCCACTTTTGTTCCGTTTTTTTTAAGCTATAAAGCTCTTTTCTTTGGGCTTGTATCGTAGTTCCTATTTTCTCTTTACTCCATTTATAAATCATCTTATTTGTAACCTTTTCTAATGCTTCTTTAATGATAGTTGGTCTGTTTTTAGAGACCATTGCACCAACTGAAAGTATCAGGTTAGTAAAACTACTTTTAGACTGCTCTTTTTCTAAAAATTTTAATTTTCCAAATAATGACTCTATAAGTTCACTACTATGCAATAATCTTTCTCCTTCATTGCAAACTTCTTGTTGCTCCTTTATAAAACTCATAATTTGAGTAGCTAATCCTCTTGCGTTATCAGTTTTTAATTTTCGTAATTTTTCTCCATGTAACTCATGAAATTTTTCATAGCTATTATTCTGTAGATTATGTATATTCATAAACTGTTCAATCAATTGAAAAACCGTTACCATTTCGCTCCAAGCCTCTATACTTTTTTCAAATTTTGCAATATCAGATATAATAACCTCTAATTTTATCTCATCTTCTGTTTTTAATTGAGTTTTTTGAAGATTTTCATATTTTATTAATATTTGATTTCCCCATCGAACCAAATCTTCTATATTCATATATCTTGCTTTCTCTTTCTGTTTTGGTGGTCTATATCCCGCCATTGCTGTATTTTGTAGCTTTCTGACTATACTGTTAGCAAATCTTTTAAATTCACTCCACTCATCATTTGATTCTAATATCTTTTTTATAATAAGTGCAATCTTATGTTTTAAATCATAAACAGATTTTGTTTCAGGAAATTCTTCTTGAAACTTTTTTACTCCTAATTTAATATCACTTCCCATATCTGAAACTATAGTTTTTGGAGTACCTGTCTTTTTTGATGCCTCTTTTATCTGTTCATATACTATCTCTCCTGTTGATTTCTCAACTGGTTGTAGGTCTATAATCTCTGTATCTTCATACTTTAAAGCCCTATCTCTTGGTAAATCTTTTGCTCTTATTCCGATTATCAATAATAGTTTTTCTTTTCCTATTTGGATTGAGTGGTCTATTATATATATCCAATCATTGGCTATTTCTTGTGTCTTTGTTAGATTGTAATATCCAAGCTTTAACATCCACGATTTACCTGAATTGATTGATGGTGTTCTTTTAAGGTTATACATTAGTGGAAGAATTTTTGAGGCCGAATTCATACTTAAAGAGTATGACAGTACCAACTCTATGTATCTTTTTATTACTTCTAGTGGATAAGTATAGTTGATTGGTTTTATTATCTCCTTTTTAATCTTTTTGGAAACTATTTTTTTTAACTTCTGATGAGTCTATACTTAACTCTAGCTCTTTTAACTTATTCTCTGCTTTTATTGCCCTATCTTTCCAATCCTCTTTTCTTTGCTTCAAATCATTTATTTGATTTTTTGCTCTCTTTAACTCTTTCTTTTTTTCAAAATATTTCTCTTTCCATTTATCTCTACTCTTTTCAAAAAATTTTACTAACTTTTTTAATGGGCTTTTGTATTCTTTCTCTTGCATTGCTTATGCCTTTTGGGGGAATAAAAA
>JALUKJ010000008.1 GCA_027056615.1 Campylobacteraceae bacterium
GTTTTTATTAGTTACAAGTAGCAAAATAGTTTTTTGAAAGAGAGACTTTAGCATTTCTTATTATATTTGGTTTGGAAATTTTTAGATTCAATTTTGTAATTTTAGAGTATTTTGAGACTATTTTTTGAGTTAACTCTTCTATGGCTGTCTCTAAAAGTTTATATTTTTTCTCTAACATCTGCTGTTCTATTAGTTCAATAACATCAGCATAGTTTATAAAATTATCTTTTTCGTAACTATATTTAATTTTTACATTGACAATGACCTCTTGAGGAGTTATCCTCTCAAAGTCTAAAATACCTATGATACATTCAAAAGTAAGCTCTTCAATATGAATAGTCATTAAACTACTTTTGTCTCTTCTCTTTTAAAGAGTCTTATAATATTTGGAATATGTTTATAAAAAATAATAAAAGCTATTATACAAATAGGAGCATGAGAATGAATCCCCTCTATGTTAGGATATAAAATATAAGAAGAGATTAAAAGTGCAACTAAACCAATAAGTGAAGAGAGAGAAGAAATTTTAAGTACTTTTCCTGCTACCAACCAAACAACAATAGCAATAAGTGCAGGAATAGGGAGTAGTACTAAAAGCACACCAAAACCAGTTGCCACACCTTTACCACCTTCAAGCCATAAAAATGGACTAAAACAGTGACCAAGTACAGAGAGAACAGCAATTGTCCAAAGTACAGTAGGTTGGGCTCCTAATGCCATGGCAATAAGGATAATAACTGCACCCTTTAGAGCATCAAGGGCAAAAGTTGCTATGGTGAGCTTTTTTGCTAAATCAGGGGCTTTCTCTTTTAAAACACGAAGTACATTAGTAGCTCCAATATTTCCACTACCCTCATTTCGTACATCGACTCCTGCAAAGAGTTTTGCTAAAATAAATCCAAAAGGAACAGCTGATAAGAGGTAAGCACTTAGGTAAAGCATAATATTTGTCATAAAATCTCCAAGATTAATTATTATTGTCGCAATTTTAACTAAAAATATGGTATTTTTTCCTAAATTATCACTTAAGGCAAAAAATATGGGCATAGATTACAGAGCAGAGATAGAGAGACTTAAACAAGAACTACCTGTAACCGTAGTGGGTCACTACTATCAGCGTGATGAAGTGTTTGAGATGGCAGACATAAGAGGAGACAGTTTAGAACTTGCACGAAAGTGTAAAGCCGATAATAATCCTTGGGTTGTTTTTTGTGGTGTTGGATTTATGGGACAGAGTGTTAAAATAATTGCTCCAGAAAAAAGAGTACTTATGCCTAAAGTTGCTTGTTGTGCTATGGCTCGTATGATGGATGGTACGTATTTTGATAAATCTGTAGCTTATATGAATAAACATGGAATTAAAACCGAAGATATTTTACCAATTACTTACATTAATAGTGATGCCTCTGTAAAGGCAAAAGTAGGAAAAATGGGTGGAATGGTCTGTACTTCTTCTAATGCCTATAAGATTATTGAAAAAGGTTTAGAGTCAGGTAAAAAGATTCTCTTTGTTCCAGATAGATGTTTAGGTCAAAACTTTGCTAACTCCATGGGCTTAAAGTCATGTGTTATTGGTGAAGAGGGAAAAGAGTGCAATCCTGCTGATGCTGATGTTATCTGTTTTAATGGTTTCTGTTCAGTTCACCAACTCTTTACACTTGATGATATTGAGTTTTACCGTGAAAAGTATCCTGATATAAAAATTGCAGTACACCCAGAGTGTGACCCTGCTATTGTAGATGCTTCTGATTTTGCAGGTTCTACATCTCAACTTATTAAGTATGTAAATGAGTTAGCTCCTAAAGAGAAAGTTGCTGTAGGAACAGAGTATAATTTAGTAAATAGAATGCGTCAAGGAAATACGTATGTACTCTCTTCAACTAAACCAGAGTGTCCGACTATGAATGAGACTACTTTGGAAGATTTATACAAAACATTAAAATCAATAGAAGATAATCAACCTATCAATGAAATTTTTGTTGATGAAGATACTCGACACTATGCAAATTTAGCACTAGAGAGAATGTTAGCAATTAATTAAAATCTGTTCTTTACTACTAATAGTGTACTATTCGATAATTAATTGACAATATCAATGAATTGCAAACTCGTTCCCATCCGTCCTAGGCAATGCCAATGAATTAAGGAATAAATATTCAAAAACTGTAGGTTCGATTTCATCGAACGGATTGTTTTATGGGCTTCAATTTTTTGTTCGATAAAATCGAACCTACAGGATTTGAGCTTATTTCATTGGCATTGACGGAGACGGTGGGAACAAGAAAAAAAAATAAACTCGTTCCAAAGCTCCAGCTTTGGAATGCCTATTGGAGAGACAATAACAAAATATAATTGTAACTCCAATATTGAGTAACAAAGCTGGAGCTTCGTTACTAGTCAGATAGGATATTTATATGAAAAAAGCAGAACTTTTAGCCCCAGCAGGTAACTTAGAAAAATTAAAAATTGCATTAGCCTATGGAGCTGATGCTGTTTATGGAAGTACCAGTACTTTCTCATTGCGTATTCGTTCAGGAAAAGATTTTGACATGGACTCTTACGCAGAGGGAATCGCTTATGCTCATGAACGAGGGAAAAAGGTTTACTCTACAGTTAACTCATTTCCTTTTAACTCTCAACTTAAACTCTATGAAAACCATATTGCAAAAATAGCCGAGCTAAAGCCTGATGCACTTATTGTCTCTAGCCCAGGGGTGGTGGCAATGGCAAGAAAAATTGCCCCAAATATTCCTATTCACCTCTCAACACAAGCAAATGTAATGAATGTTTTAGATGCACAAGTATATTATGATATGGGTGTAGAGCGTATTATTGTGGCACGTGAAATCTCTCTAAAAGATTGTGAAGCAATTAAAAAAGTTCTTCCTGATTTATCACTAGAGATTTTTGTGCATGGTTCTATGTGTTTTGCCTATAGTGGGCGTTGTTTAGTTTCTGCTCTTCAAACAGGTCGTGTTCCAAACCGTGGAAGTTGTGCGAATGATTGTAGATTTCCTTATGAGATTTATGCACATAGCCCAGAGAGTAACACTACTTTTAGACTCGATGAAGAGGAGGGAATAGGTACTTACATTATGAATTCAAAAGATATGAATATGGCTTCACATGTAGATGAGATTTTAGCTTCAGGTGTAATTGATTCTCTAAAAATAGAGGGGAGAACCAAATCACCTTACTATGCAGGAGTAGTAACTAAAGCCTATAGAGAAGCTATTGATGATTTCTATGAAGGTAAATTTGACGCTTTAAAATATCAAAAAGAGTTAAATACCACACAAAACAGAGGCTTTACAGATGCCTATTTACTCTCAAAACCTTTTGAGAGAAATAATACTCAATCTCATGGCTTTACCATTCAAGATGGAACTCACCAAGTAGCAGGTTTAGTAGGGGAAGATGGCACAACATGGAGATGTAAAGACAAAACTTGTGTAGGGGATAAGATTGAGATTGTTCTGCCTGTTGGTGTTACCATTGAAGAGATGGAAGATGATGGGTGTAAAATTACCAAAGAGCATGGAGCATTTTTCATTGAGTTTAAAAAGATTGTTTCTACTACAGGAAAAGAGTTTGAGTGTATCCATAGTGGGGATTTAAATAATATTGTTTTACCAGTTAAATTGCCAGGTTATACCATTTTAAGAAGAGGAATTGCTGAAGCAAAAGCTAAAAAAGGTTTAGCACTTAACGTTTAAGATGGAGACATTAGAAAAAATAATAGCTTTTTTTATGCAAGTAATAGAATCTATAGCTAAGTTTTTTTCTTGGTTATTTGGTTAATCCATGTTAAATCGAAAAACAGCTATTATTCTCTCAATAATTTAAAGTTTTGGAGTATACGGATGAAATTTGTATCAATCGTTATTGGTTCTAAGAGTGACTATAGTGTCATGAGTGAGTGTGCAGAGACACTTAAAAAGTTTGGTGTTCCTTATGAACTCATTATCTCTTCAGCCCATCGAAGCCCAGAGCGAACAAAAATCTACATGAAAGAGGCAGAAGAAAAAGGTGCGCAAGTTTTCATCGCAGCAGCAGGAATGGCAGCACACTTAGCAGGTGCTTTAGCTGCATCCACAACCAAACCAATACTTGGTGTACCAATGGCAAGTGGAGAACTTAGAGGAGAAGATGCTCTTTTAAGTACAGTAATGATGCCAGCAGGAATGCCTGTAGGAACTGTAGCCATTGGTAAAGCAGGAGCTGTAAACTCTGCTTATTTAGCTATTCAAATTATGGCACTTCAAGACGATGAGTTAAAAGTGAAGCTTCAAGAGGACAGAGTGAGCAAGGCTAAAAAGGTTGAGCTTGATTCAAGTACTGTTGAAGTGATTTTGTAATTATAAAAAGGTAAATCATGGAACTCCAGCTTAAAAATATTGGAATGATTAAAGATGCTAATGTTAAGATTGATGGTTTGACCGTTATTGCTGGGGAGAATGATACTGGGAAGAGTACTGTTGGGAAGGCTCTTTATTTGGTGATTAATAGCCTTTCTGTAGAAGAAATAACAATGCAAGAACTATATGGTACTGATGAAATTAATCATTTAGGACGATTAAATACTTATGGTAAAAAAATACAAGATAGTATTTTTTCTAATAAAAGTATTGGAAATGATAGTGTCATTAAATTATCAAATAATAATAAATCTTTTATATATCATAAAGAATTAGTTGCAGATGAACTTTATCAAAAAGATATTAAAGTGTCATCTCTTATTACAACTTTTATAGAAACACCTATTGTGTGGAATTTACAAGAATTTTTCAGAAGTATAACAGATATAGAATCACATTTGAAGTTAGTAGGGGAATCGATTGATATTCCTTATCCTTTTTTGATGAAAGATTTATATTTTAAATTAAGTACAAAGCGAAACTTTGTAGAAAAATGGACTCAAAGTTATAGTAAAGAGATTACAAATATCATTAATGGAACATTTCAAAAAGATGAAGATGGAGTGTTTAGATTTTACAGAGAAGAAAAAAAGTTTGATTTAATTGATACAGCAACAGGAATAAAATATTTTGGTATTTTACAAGTGTTATTAGATAATAATCGTTTAAATAGTTATAGTTTGTTAATTTTAGACGAACCAGAAGTACATCTTCACCCAAAATGGCAACTAGAGATGGCTAAAATTATTGTTGAACTTGTCAAAAATGGTGTTAAAATTTTAGTAAATTCTCATAGTCCTTATATGATAGAAGCGTTACAAAGATACAGTAAGTTAGCCGAAGTAAATTCAGATTTCTATTTAGCAGAAGATGGCTATATTAAAAAAGAAAACGATAATAACTCTGAAACATTGTCTAAAATTTTTGAAAAACTTTCTGAACCTTTTGATACTTTTGATAAAATGGATAGCGATAGTATGGAGAAGTTGATAAATGGCTGATATTGGTCAGTTTAAAAAAGATTTTATAGCATTTATAAGTACATTTAAAACAACAAGCTTTGATAGTGAAAATAGTACTTATCTCTGTTATGATGAGAGTCAAGAAGTTTTGGATTTTGATGCTATTGTAGAGGATTTATATCCTGATAGTAATATACGACCCAAATCTTTTGATGCTTTGTATATTTATAAAAAATTGCTTTTTTGTATTGAATTTAAAAATCAGAAACCTGCACAAATAGATAACGCAGAAGTTCAAGGTAAATTAGAAAAGGGTAAAGAGGAATTAGTTAGACTCCTGCAAGATAGAAATATTCAAAAAAATAGTTATGATTTTGTCTATTGTGTCGTCTATAAAAAATGTATTGAACCAAGAGACAGATATAAATGTGGCATTGAAAAAGGAAAAATCCAATTTGGATTAGAAAAATATGAACAAAATGGTTTTGTAAAGAAAGTTTTTACGGATAATGTAGATTTCTTTACAAAGCAATTTAAGAAAAATTT
>JALUKJ010000009.1 GCA_027056615.1 Campylobacteraceae bacterium
AGAGGTGGGCTTAGAGGGAGGGTTATACCTAGCTCCATTCCGAACCTAGCAGTCAAGCCTCCCATCGCCGATAATACTTACTCTGTCTGAGTTGGGAATGTAGGTCGCTGCCTCTTTGAAATTCTTTTTTTCGTTTTAATCCTCTCTTTTTTGAAATCCATTTTCTGATAATTTTTTATAAACTTTATCTTTTACCTCTTTCCATACTTTACTATTAACAATTCCAGAATCTATAGTTGAATTCATTTGGTTATATAGTTCTTTTTCGGTAAAAAACTCTTTATTATTTTCTATAAGTTGTACCTTTGCAATCATATAAAAGTAGTCTATAACTTCTTCCTTAGTCATCTCAATGGCAATAGTAGCTGTTTTTAAATTTCTAATGATTAATTGTAGTTCTTTAGCAGAAATTTCATCTATATCATAAAATATAATATTGTTATGTTCATCTCGAATTGTAAATCCAGTTAGCTCTCGTCCTTTTAATTTACTTATAGTTTTAGAATTACTTAAATCATCTCCACTATATACCTTAACTAACTTATTATTATAAATTCTAGTATACATTAGGAACTCCTAGTTAGATATAATCTTCTTATTTATAGTATATCATAACTATAAGTACCTGACCATAATAAATGTCATATCTACGACGTTAGATTTTCTTGAATTAGCCTTTATGCTTGTACCTTTTTTTATCGTTAAATTTGGGTTTACTTAGCATGAACGGTACTAGCTGTAGTGAATTAGATGGAATTATATTTAACAGTTATACTCTTACTTAAACACCCTTACGCTATAATTGCGAAATTTTTTTAACTCCAAGGATAAACAATGTCAACATTAAATGTATATTATGACAAAGATTGTGATTTAAATATCATCAAATCAAAAACAGTAGCAATGATAGGTTTCGGTTCTCAAGGTCATGCACACGCAGAAAACTTAAGAGATAGTGGCGTTAATGTTGTTATTGGTCTTAGAAAAGATGGTAGCTCATGGGCTAAAGCAGAGGCTAAAAACTTTGAGGTTTTAACTGTTGCAGAGGCGACTGCTAAAGCTGATGTTGTTATGATTTTACTTCCTGATGAAAATCAAAAAGAGATTTATGAGAATGAAATTGCACCAAATCTTAAAGAGGGTGCAACTATTGCTTTTGGTCATGGATTTAATATTCACTATGGAAGAATTATTCCAAGAGCAGATATTAATGTAACAATGATTGCACCAAAAGCTCCAGGTCATACTGTACGAAGCGAATTTGTAAAAGGTGGTGGTATTCCTGATTTGATTGCTGTTGGTCAAGACCCAAGTGGTACAACAAAAGAGTTGGCTCTATCTTATGCATCTGCAATTGGTGGTGGTAGAACTGCAATTATTGAGACAACTTTTAAAGATGAGACTGAAACTGACCTATTTGGAGAACAAGCTGTTCTTTGTGGTGGTGTATCTTCTTTAGTTCAAGCAGGTTTTGAAACATTAACAGAAGCAGGTTATGCTCCAGAGATGGCTTACTTTGAGTGTCTACATGAACTTAAACTAATTGTTGATTTAATGTTTGAGGGTGGAATTGCAGATATGAGATACTCTATCTCTAATACAGCTGAGTATGGAGACTATGTTTCAGGTAAAAGAGTTATTAATGAACAGTCAAAACAAGCTATGAGAGAGATTTTAAAAGAGATTCAAAATGGTCAATTTGCAAAAGACTTTATTTTAGAGGGTCAAGCAGGATATCCAAGAATGAATGCTGAAAGAAGAAACGACCAAGAACTTCTTATTACTAAAACAGGTAAAAAACTCAGAGAGATGATGCCTTGGATTAGTGCTAATAAAATTGTTAATCAGGAAACAAACTAATCTGATTTATGTTAAAATTCCCTTTTATTGAAAGGGATTTTTATGAATAGTTTAGTTGAATTTAAAGGAGTAATTATTGCTCTATTTCTAGGAGCATTATTTACTTTAGTTAGTTGGTTTTTTTTTACACATACTCAATCACTTCTAATAGGTTTAGTTGCTCTGCTTGTAACACTTTGGACAAATGAGGCTCTACCATTGGGGGTTGTGTCGCTTTTACCTATTATTCTCTTTCCTATCTTTGGTATACTTGATGTAGCTCATGTTACACCAAACTACTCTAAATCTATTATTTTCCTTTTTTTGGGTGGTTTTATGTTGGCAATAGCCATTGAAAAAGTAAAGCTTCACCTCTATTTCTCTGCAAAGCTTCTTAACCTTTTTCCTAAAACTGTTCTAGGTATTTTATATGCTTTATCTGTAACCTCTGCACTACTAAGTTCAATTCTATCGAATACTACTATTACGCTTATGCTAATGCCTATAGCACTATATCTGAGCGATAATCCAAAGTTAAAAGTTAGATTTCTTCTTGCTACAGCCTATGGTGCTAGTGTAGGGGGGATTTTAACTCCTATTGGAACACCTCCAAACTTAATACTATTAGGATTTTTAGAAGATAATCATCTTCCTATGCTCTCTTTTGGTGAGTGGATTTATATGATGCTTCCTGTTGTCTCTTTGATGTTGTTGATTATTCCATGGTTACTCTCTCTTGATGTGAAAGATGAGTCTGTAGAGGGGATAGGTGATAAAGAGATACCTGTTTTAAAAAAGAATCAAAAACGACTCTATGGAATTATTGTAGCTCTGGCTATAGTTTTAGTTGCAAATACTTTTTCTAAAGAACTACTTGGATTTGCACTAGATGAGAAGTTAATACTTCTTAGTTTTGGACTCTTAATGTTCTTCCCAAAAATAGGCTTTTTAGAGTGGGACGATACTCGTAGTTTGCCTTATGAGATTATTATGTTGTTTGGAGCTGGGTTCTCTATTGCTAAAGCATTCTCCTCAACAGGATTGGCTGCTGATATTGCCCATAAGTTAGCGTTTATTTCAGATATGCCTCTCTTTTGGATGTTTTTATTTGTCGCTTTCTTTGTAGCTTTCTCTACAGAGGTTACTTCAAATACAGCATTAACCTCTATAGCAGTTCCTATATTTTATGAGTTCGCAAAACATATGTCAACCAATGATGGGACAATACTACTTATGACAGTTACGGTTGCAGCCTCTTATGCTTTTATGTTGCCTATTGCAACACCTCCAAATGCGATTATAATGAGTTCACGAGTTATTCCTATAGCCGAGATGGCAAAGGTTGGATTTAAAGCAAATCTGATAGGAATTGTTGTTTTAGCAAGTGTAGCTTATTTTTTATGGGGATTGATGTTGTAGGGTGCGATTGCTATCGCACCGTTAAAATAAAATCGGCATATTTAGATATTCCGATTATATTAATATTAAGCGTAAATACTCTCTTTCTTAAATTTCATTGCTAAAAGAGCATAAAAATGAACTCTATATTTACTTCTATTTGAACTTCCTAATTGCTCACAAACCTCTTTTATAGCTTCGTCTAGCTCTTCATCACTATTTGTAAGTCCTAATTTTTTCTTTAAAAAGTTATTTTTAATGGTCTCTAACTCTTTTGGTTTACCACAAGCTACTATAGATGTACCTTTATTATATATAACTGGTCCAAGTCCAATAGTAACTTTTTTAATTAAATCATCAGAGATAGATAGGTTTAGTTTTTTTGTTTCGGCAATCATTGCTTCAATTACATCATCACGTTTACTCATGTAAATTCCTTTAATATTAAATCTTAACGGTATAATTATACCATATCAAGATTAGATAAAGAATTTTTATTTTTTTATGTTATAATATATTAAATAAGGTTTCAGGAGAAAGCAAAATGAATCATTGTATAGTAGGTGATGTTCATGGAGAGTATAGGATATTATTAAATTTAATTGCTAAGACACCTTTGAATTCTACATTGATTTTTGTTGGTGACTTAGTAGATAGAGGAGAAGAGAGTGCAAAAGTTATTAGATTTGTTCGTCAACACAAATTGTTATCTGTACTAGGAAATCATGAGGAGATGATGATTGAGTTTGGAACTAAATTTATTAATGATATTAAAAATAATCGACCAATTGCACAAGATAATATTTGGCTAAATAATGGAGGAAAAGAGACACTTCTCTCTTATGGTTTAGTTTCGATTATTAACAATCAAATTGTACCTCATCCATTTATTAGAGAGTTTATTTTTCAATTTGAAGATGATATTGAGTGGATGAAGAGTCTACCTTTATATATTGAACTTGAAGATAAACAGCCATCTGGTCGTACGGTTGTTATATCTCATTCAGCTATTGCCCCTGTTTGGAAATTAAGAGATGATGCAATAAGTTTTAATAATTTTAAAAACAGAGTACTTTGGGGAAGAATTAGACCAATCGACTCTGAACCTATTTTTAATGTTTTTGGACATACTCCACAGAAGTTTACACCTGATACCCATAAACACTATGTCAATATTGATACAGGTGCTTATAAAAAAGGTGAAAAGGGTTTTGGACTTCTCTCAGCCTACTGTATAGAGAGTGGTGAAGTGTTCTCTTCTAGTGATATTGATTATGCTAAGGTAGGGTAGGGTAATGATTGCTTCAATAGAAAAAAAGATTCCTGAATTGGAAAATATGAAAAAGTATCCAAAAGAGTTATATTTCTTAGGTGATTTATCGTTTCTTCAAAGACGTAAAATATCTATTGTAGGTACAAGAAGACCATCTGGTTATACGAAGCAGTATACACAACTTTTAGTACAAGAGTTATTAAAACGAGGTATTGTTCTTGTTTCTGGTGCAGCAATGGGGGTTGATGCAATTGTTCATACATCAGCAGGTTCTAATAATACTATTGCTGTTGTTGCTAATGGTTTAGATATTCGTTATCCATCTGTTAATAGACATTTAATTGAATCTATAGAAAAAGAGGGCTTAGTTCTAAGTCAGTTCTCTAAAGGTACAAAGGCTACACCATGGTCTTTTGTTGTAAGAAATGAGTTAGTTGTGGCTTTAGGAGAGGTACTAATTGTTACACAAGCAGATGAAAACTCTGGTTCTATGCGTTCAGTTGAGTTTGCTCTTAAAATGGGTAAAGAGGTATATGTTTTACCTCAACGATTAGGCGAGAGTAATGGAACCAATAAATTATTGACTAATGGTTTAGCTAAGCCAATCAATGATATTTTACAATTTGCCAATAGATTTGGCGTTGAACCTCAAAATAGCCATATTGAAAAAGATGAGTTTTTCTATTTTTGTCAAACTATGCCAACACTAGATGAAGCTGTATCAAAGTTTAGTAATAGAGTCTATGAAGCTGAATTAGAGGGGTTAATATATATTGAGAATGGTTTAGTCCGTTTGGTCTAACTCTTTTTCTTCTACTGGTGTTGGTGAGATTTGTCTACCATTGTATTCAAAGTATAGGTCATTACTATTAAAGTCAATATGAGTTTTTGTTTTAATAAACTTCATCTCATTGCCTTGCAATTCAATATCTTCTATAGTATCTGAATGACTTTTTATCCATACAGGGAATTTACTTGTATTGAGTACCCAAAAGTCTGTATGGTCAATCTTATCTTCATTTTGAACAGATACACCATGAGTTTTGTTACTTGCAATTCCTTTAAGTAGAAAAATATCATGATAAAAGTCATCAGGGTCAGACTCTTTTAATAAATCTCCTCTGCCATTGCGAGAGACAAAAGCAATAATATCAATATTGTCAGCTGTTTTCTCATTAATTAGATTATATAACTTTTTTTTATCTTTTATATTCTCCATATTAGGAAAAGAGTAGTACGCATTAATATGACCTTTTAAAATTATATTTTGAAAGTTATCAAAATATAGATACTCATCTTTAATTTTTTTATTTTTTATCATAGATGAAATCTTAGTTCCTATAGTTTTACTATGCTTTGAGATATTTTTATTTAGAATTGGCTCAATATGTTTGT
>JALUKJ010000010.1 GCA_027056615.1 Campylobacteraceae bacterium
TTACCTGTTCCTGAACTAAAGTGCCATCTACCTTGTTTATCTTCTGATTCTATTGGATAGTCTAAAACAGAAGAGTTACTACTATTGTTATCAAAATAACCAAAAACATTTGTTACTCCTCCTATAGTACCTCCTACAGAAGTAATAGGTGTAAAATCCCCACGCAATATTCGTTTCTGTCTCTCCATTGCTAACGCATTTCTAATAGAGGCTACTGTAGTTCTTGCTTTGGTTATAACTGCATCATCTCTTGTGGCTGCTAGTCTGGGAATGGCTACTGAGGCTAAAATTCCAATGACTACTATTACAAAGACTAACTCTATCATGGTAAATGCTGATTTTGATTGTTGATTTTTCATATTTTATATCCTAATATTTTATTAATAATTAACTATATTTCCTGCAATAGTAATACCTGTATTATTATTTGAAATTAGTTTTTGCAATCCTTTACAAATAGCACTTGTTCCTGTACCATCAGTTAAGACCAATTTAATTTTAGAAATATTACTATTGTCTATTGTTAATACTTTACATATTTGTGAAGCATCATCTGTATCTATAATATTTATAACTTTATTGTTAACAACTATAAAATTAGATAATTCATTAAGTGTATTAGAGAGTGCTTTCATCTCTGATGTAGTTGTAGGAATTTTATTTGAAGCCACAATAGATGAAGCAATCTCTATTTTTACAGATTGTATTGCTTGTGCTAAAACAGCAACTTTAGCGTCATCTCTAGTTGCAGATAGTCTTGGAAGTGCAACAGATGCTAAAATACCAATAATAACAATAACAAAAATAAGCTCTATCATGGTAAAGGCTTTTTTCATTGATAAACTCTTTAATTATTTTTTATTTTTAAAGGCAATTTGATTGAGCTTAAAAATAGAAAATAGGTTTCTTAAGCCAAAAGGCTTAAGAAATATAGAGATTAGTAAGTTACTTGTGTTCCACCAACTGAGATAGATGTATCAGCAACTAAAGCATTTACACCTGTACAAATTGCTGAATCATTAGTATCAGCAGCTATTGAAATATTAACATCAGCTGTAGTACTATCACCTATTACATGCAGAATTTTACAATTTTTAGAACTATCTTTGTCAATAAAGGTAATTTTCATATCTTTAGCTGTAGTAGTGTCAATTGAAATATCTCCACTAATCACACCTTCAGCAATTGTATTTGAGTAATTTTTAAAATCAGCAGCACTTGCAGGAACATTATTAGTAGCAATAATCTTAGTTGCTATTTCACTTTTAGCTGTCTGAATAGCATTTGCCATTTTAGAAATCTTAGCATCATCTCTAGTAGCTGCCAATCTAGGAATAGCAACTGCTGCTAAAATACCAATAATTACAATAACGAAAATCAACTCAATCATTGTAAAACCACTTCTCATTTGAACATTCTTTGTCTGTGTCATAAAGACTCCTTAAAATATTTTGTAGTTCTTTTTCTTTGTTTTAATGAACTAGGAGTATTATAAACTAAAAAATAAAATAAAAAACTTAATTTAGAAAAAAATATTAAGAAAAAATTAATAACCTTATGTTTTCTGCCAATTTGACTCCTCTATCTTATTTATTATTGTTCTAATCTGTTCTTCTGCACGATACTCTTTGTGTACTGCCTTTAAATAAAGCTGTAAAAGCTGACTTATCTCATTGTCTTCGTCTAAACTAACTTGATTCTCTTGTAAGTTTTTAGAGAGAAAATCTGCAAAATCATTATCTAAATCTACTTCAAATCGCCTACTTGCAATAGTAAAAACAACCTTTTTCATAAAAACTCCTTTAAACTTCTTCTGTTATGATTATATCTTTAATATATAATAAATAGGAATTAAAAATCTATGAAAAGATTTACCCTTCATTCAAAATACCAACCATCAGGTGACCAACCTAACGCTATTAAAACACTTTCAAAATCTATTCAACAAGGAAATCAATATCAAACTCTACTTGGAGTAACAGGCTCTGGAAAGACTTATACTATGGCTAAGGTAATTGAAAAGACCCAGAAACCAACACTTATTATGACTCATAACAAAACCTTAGCAGCACAACTATATAGTGAATTTAAGAGTTTTTTTCCTAATAACCATGTTGAGTATTTTATTAGCTACTATGACTACTATCAACCTGAAGCCTACATTCCACGTCAAGACCTATTTATAGAAAAGGACTCTTCTATTAATGAGGAGTTAGAGCGACTTAGACTCTCTACAACAGCTTCGCTTTTGAGTCATAAAGATGTCATAGTCATTGCTTCTGTTTCGGCTAACTATGGATTAGGCTCACCAGAGGACTACAAAAGCATTGTCCAAAAGTTAGTAGTGGGTGAAGAGTATGCTCAAAAAGCTCTTCTACTTAAACTTGTAGAGATGGGATATAAACGAAATGATGAGTTTTTTGACCGTGGAGACTTTAGGGTAAATGGAGAGGTCATAGACATATACCCTGCTTACAATGAGGAGTTTGCTATAAGAGTTGAGTTTTTTGCTGATGAAATTGAAGATATTTATAACTTTAATACTCTTACTGGTGAAAAGATAGAACACTTTAAAGAGACAACAATATATTCTGCTAATCAGTTTATTGTCTCTCAAGAGAAACTTGCTCTTGCAGTAAAAAGCATTGAAAAAGAGTTAGGAGCACGACTTAACTACTATAAAGAGCAAAACAGAATGTTAGAGTACAACCGACTTAAACAACGTGTAGAGTTTGACTTAGAGATGATAGAAGCAACAGGAATGTGTAAAGGAATAGAAAACTACTCTCGCCACTTAACAGGGAAAAAAGAGGGGGAAACACCTTTTTCTATGATGGATTACTTTGAGGCAATGCATGGACATGACTTTCTATGTATTGTCGATGAGTCTCATGTATCACTTTCACAATTTAGAGGAATGTACGCAGGAGATAGAAGCCGTAAAGAAGTTTTAGTAGAGCATGGGTTTAGACTACCATCTGCACTAGATAACCGACCACTTATGTTTGATGAATATATTATAAAAGCCCCCTACTTTCTCTTTGTATCGGCTACACCAAATGAACTAGAGATTGACCTCTCTTCCATAGTGGCAGAACAAGTAGTCCGACCAACAGGTCTACTTGACCCAGAGATTGAAGTGATAGATAGTACCTACCAAGTAGAGAATCTTCACGATAGAATGAAGCTAGTTATAGAAAGAGGTGAACGAGTCTTAGTGACAGTACTTACTAAAAAGATGGCAGAGGAGTTAACCAACTACTACAATGACTTAGGCTTAAGAGTACGATATATGCACTCTGACCTTGATGCTATTGAACGTAACCAAGTGATTCGTTCTTTGCGTTTAGGAGAGTTTGATATTTTAATAGGGATTAATCTCCTTAGAGAGGGGCTTGACCTACCAGAAGTGAGTTTGGTTGCTATTTTAGATGCTGACAAAGAGGGATTTTTACGCTCTAAAACCTCACTTATTCAAACATCAGGACGAGCAGCTAGAAATGTCAATGGAAAGGTATTAATGTATGCTAAAAAAGTTACTAACTCTATGAGAGAGACCATTGAAATTACTCAAAAAAGACGACAAAAGCAGATAACTTATAATAAGAAACATGGTATTACTCCTAAAACTACTCTACGTGAACTAGACACCGATTTAAAAATTGAAGATTCAGGAGAGCTTTATAATAAACGTTCTAAGATGGATAAAATGCCAAAGGCAGAGCGTCAAAAGATAGTTAAAGAGTTAAAGGCTAAGATGTTGGTAGCTGCTAAAAATTTGGAGTTTGAAGAGGCTGCAAGGTTACGTGACCAAATTGCAAAAATTAAAAAATTGTAAAAATATATAACAATAAAATATATTTTTACACGTAGGTGTGACCATGTCACACGTCAAATCTCAATTTAAATTATATGGGAATCCTAAATTATATGATATTTGGTTTTGGCGTGTGACATAGTCATACCTACGGATATTTATATAAACAATACGTTATAATTCATATAAAAAATAAGGAAATCAATGAGCATAGACCTAACCTCTCCTGAGCTATATTTTAACCGAGAACTCTCTTGGTTAAAGTTTAACTCACGTGTACTTGCACAAGCAAAAAACAGAGAGCTACCACCCTTAGAGCGTCTTAAGTTTATTGCTATCTATGGAACTAATCTTGATGAGTTCTATATGATACGTGTTGCAGGACTTAAAGCACTCTTTAAAGCTCGTGTTCAAGAGACAGCTATTGACAAACTCACACCTGCTGAACAACTTAAAGCTATTCACAAAACTATTCACAAAGAGCAAAAAGTTTTAGAGGCTACATTTAGAGATATTATGGAGAGTCTAAAGGAGCATAAAGTTGCTATTAAGAGTTTTACTGAACTCAATGCAAAACAACAAGCTGTAATTGAAAATGAGTTTTTTGAGCAACTATTTCCTGTTATTATGCCTATTGCCATTGATGCTACACACCCATTTCCTCACCTAAATAACCTTAGCTTTGCTTTGGCATTAAAACTTGAAGACTCAGAGGGTAACATAAAACATGGGTTAATACGCATTCCTAGAATTTTACCTAGATTTTTAAAAGTTGACCACAACTACATACCTATTGAAGATGTTGTTGACTACTTTTCGTGTGAACTCTTTGCAGGTATGAAAAAACTATCCTCTACCCCATTTAGAGTAACACGCAATGCAGACCTAGAGATAGAAGAGGAGGAGGCTGATGACTTTATAGAGATTATGGAAGAGGGGCTACGCACACGAAACCGTGGTATGCTTATTCGTTTAGAGCTTATAGAGGGGGTCGATGAGGATTTGGTTGATTTTCTTACAACTCACCTAGAGCTTGACCCACTCGATATATACTACTACAACATTCCTCTAAATCTTGGAACACTTTGGGATATTGTCACAGAGACCTCTCTCTCTCACTTAACCCTACCAACCTATAGCCCAAAAATTTTACCACCTCTCTCAGAGAACAAAAATCTCTTTAAAGCCATAGAGAAGCAAGATATTCTGCTCTACCATCCGTTTGAGAGCTTTGACCCTGTAGTACGTTTTATACAAGATGCAGCAAAAGACCCTGACACCCTATCAATGAGAATGACTCTCTACCGTGTTGGAAAAAACTCTCCTATTGTTAAAGCCCTTATAAAAGCTGCTAAAGCTGGTAAACAAGTTACTGTATTAGTCGAATTAAAGGCACGATTTGATGAAGAGAATAACCTACAGTGGGCAAAAAAGCTTGAAGAGTCAGGAGCTCATGTTATCTATGGAATTAAAGGCTTAAAGGTTCATGCCAAAGTAGCACAAGTCACTAAAAGAAAAGAGAAAAAACTTCAAGCCTATGTTCATCTAGCAACAGGAAACTACAACCCTGCTACAGCTCGTATATATACAGATGTAAGCTACTTTACAACAAAAACAGAGTTTAATACCGATGTAACTAAGTTTTTTCACTTCTTAACAGGTTTTGCAGACTATAGTAAACTGAAAACACTAACTCTCTCTCCTAAACATCTTAAACCTAAACTTATTGAGATGATAGAGCATGAAGCCTCTTTTAAAGAGGAGGGGCATATTATCTTAAAGGCTAACTCCTTAGTTGACCCTGATATTATTCAAGAACTATATAGAGCCTCTATAGCAGGGTGTAAAATAGAGCTTATTATTCGTGGAATTTGTGCTTTAAAACCTGGAGTTAAAGATATTAGTGAGAATATATCGGTATACTCTATCATAGGGAAATATCTTGAACACCCAAGAATATACTACTTTAAACATGATGAGTATGGGTGCTATATCTCTTCTGCTGACCTAATGCAGCAGAAGAGATATAGCACCCATACTCATCATGTTTAAAGTAGTATAT
>JALUKJ010000011.1 GCA_027056615.1 Campylobacteraceae bacterium
TAGAGTCTACTCGACACTGCTCCTTAAACTTTTTAGGTATATTTTCCGTAGAGTAGGGTGAAATAAAGATTTTATCTTCTGTAATCTCTACAGCCCACTTTCCTCCAAAGACAATAGATGTCTCACGTTTTAACTCCTCTCGTTGAGAGGCAGAGAGAAGGTAGCCTAGTTTTTTGAGGTATTGGTCAACAACTCTTGGTATTTGATAGGAGTGTTTAAAATAGGGGGTCGTGTCACAAATACAAAGTAATTTTCACTCGTTTCCAATTTGTTCTTGGGGGGAACGCATACGAGATATATATCTACCCTAACAAAGAGGGGGTCGTGTCACAAATACAAAGTAGTTTTCACTCGTTTCCAATTTGTTCTTGGGGAGAACGCATACGAGATATATATCTACCCTAAAAAAAGAACCAATAAATCATTATACCAAGTTCTTTTTTGATTTACATCTCTTTTTAAACAGATGAGTAAGTATCATTGTAGAGCAGAAATTTTGAGCTTGTCCTGCCCAAAAAGGAGCAGGAGAGGTAGTATCACCGTCTTCACGTCAACCCGTCACAAGGAGATTGGAGGAACTGCTTCTCCAATCTCAATAGCTTCAACAGGACGGAGACCCTTATCCTCTCTATATCTTTCGATTACAGCTATTTCTTTTCTTCAAGTCCCAAACTCCAACACTATCTATCTCGGCATATTTGACTCTCTAGCCACAGTTACCAATCTATTTTCCTCTCTCTTGGCATATTTTCAACATGGAAAACTTAGCCAAGAGAGCGACACACAACACATCTTAGAAACTTGAAACCATACTCTACTAGCAGATTATTGCACTGCTTCCCTGTAAGGATACTCAATTCAAATATGGTCTCAAGAAGACATATTATGGAAGATTCTTATGGCATTAATTTGTAGAAAAAGACTCCGAGCAGGTTTAGGAGAATTGTTAACATTGAATTGTGTGGATTGGATAAACAAATTTTAACCATAAGTTGGTTAAAATTCTACCAAGCCTTGTGCTTGTGGGGTTGGATTGTTAGGACTGCTAAATCTATGGGAATCCAACCCCGACCTTATATCTACTGCCTCTTTTAAAAATCTTCAAAAAAAGCTTTTGCGTATTTTATATTAATGTTTATTAGAAATGGTTTAATTATATTTTCTTTTTTACTCTCATAAAACTAAGCCTAATGGAGTATAATCAAAAAAAATCCAAAGAGTAAAAATGAAAAAACTACCAATAGGAATAAGTAACTTTAAAGAACTAATAGAAGAGAATTATTACTACATAGATAAAACAGATTTTATAAGTGAAATAATTTATAGTAGTGCAAAGATTATTCTGCTTCCACGTCCAAGAAGATTTGGTAAAACACTTAATCTTAGTATGTTGAACTATTTTTTTAATGTTGAAGAGGAAACTAGAACGCTGTTTTCTAATCTTAGTATCTCAAAAAACAATGAGGCTATGAACCATTGTAATAAATATCCTATTATTTATATCTCATTTAAAGATTTAAAAGAGGATAGTTTTTAACAATACCTTAGCCAAAAATACAACCAAAGAAGTATGGAATAACTGATATAATTTTAAACCAAAAAAAAGAAAAAGTTATCCCATGAATGAAATAATACTACTAATAAACTGTATAG
>JALUKJ010000012.1 GCA_027056615.1 Campylobacteraceae bacterium
TAACCCAACATAAAAAAGAGTTCCAAGAAAAATACAATATAGAAAGAATAGGTCTCTTTGGAAGTTATGCTAGAAATGAAGCCCATGAAGATAGTGATATTGATATTTTTGTACAAATGCCACCTAAAATGTTTAAACTCGTTGCATTAAAACAGCGAATAGAAGAGGATTTAAAAAAGAGTGTAGATATATTAAGAGAACATAAACAGATGAAGCCATTTCTTTTAAAAATGATACAAAAAGATATTGCTTATGTCTGATAAAACTTTAATGACTCTTTCAACACTTGAAGATATTAAACACTCTATTGAGCTTATTATCTCACGCTTTCAAAATATTAAAAGTGCTGATGATTTTTTAGCTAATGAAAATGGATTACTCTTACTAGACAGTATCTCTATGCGATTTGTCGCCATAGGTGAAGGTTTTAAAAACATAGATAAACTAACTGATAAAAAATTACTTCAAGAGTATCCTCATATCCAATGGAAAGGTGTCAAAGGGATAAGAGATATTTTATCTCATCACTATTTTGATTTGGATGCTGAAACTATTTTTGATATTTGTGATAATAATTTGGATGAGTTGTTGAGTGCTACTGAGAGTATGATTTTAAAATTAAAATAAAAGTTCCGTAGGGTGCGTTTTCCAACGCACCGTTAAATGAAATCGGCATAAAAAAAGTTTCGCCGAAAGGCTTAGATGTATTTGGAAAAAGAGAATAGGGAAAAATGTTAATAAAACCAAACTGGGACAATTTCAAAGCAAAATTTAGTGAAAATCCACAAGATAATTTTGAGTGGTTTTGTTATCTTCTCTTCTCAAAAGAGTACAATCAAGCTTATGGAACACATCGTTATAAAAATCAATTAGGTATAGAAACAGACCCTATTCAAGTTGGAGATGAAGTTATTGGGTGGCAGTCTAAATTTTATGAAGATACTCTGTCTAATCATAAAGAGGATTTACTTGGTACTTTAACTAAAACAAAAAGAGATAATCCAAATATTACAAAAATTATTTTATATACCAATTCTGAATGGGGACAAGGTCAAGGTACTAAAGAGCCAAAAGCAAAAACTGAAACAGAAGAGAAAGCTAAAGAGTTAAAAATAGATTTAATATGGAGAGTTCAAAGTTATTTTGAATCTCCTTTTGTTTGTCAAGAGCAAAGAGATATTTCTAATTATTTTTTTGAGTTAGATACAAAGTGGGAACTATCTAATTATGGCTTTATGGATACTCTAAAAGAAAAATATCTACCCAACTTCTCAACCATTTCCCTACTAACCACCAACACCCCAAAACCCATAGATGAAATTTTCATAAACCTAGCCATTATCAAAGAGCAAAAAGAAGAAAAGAACAAAGAATACCTAATAAACAGAGAAGCCTTTTTAAGTTCTTACGAAGAGATACACAAACCCAAAGAGCCTATAGAGATAAAAGAGCTTATCAACACAGCAAACAAATCACTCATCTACGGAAAAGCAGGAATAGGTAAAACCACACTATGTAAATATATCGCTTACAAGTGGGCAAAAGAAGAGCTTTATAGTGAGTTTGAGTATGTGGTTTACATTCCTCTAAGAGAGTGGAAAAATGAGGGCATCAAAGGAGCTATAAAAGATTATTACTATAGCCGTGATAG
>JALUKJ010000013.1 GCA_027056615.1 Campylobacteraceae bacterium
ATCTTGTAATACTCTTTGGTGGCTCTAGTTTTGAGCATGAAATATCTATTGTCTCGGCAATTACTGTAAAAAAAGTACTTAAAAAAGCTAATCTATCCTTTATATTTGTAGATAGCAATCGAGAGTTTTACTTGATTGATGAGAAAAATATGAAGTCTAACTACTTTTCAGATGGAGCTTATAAAAAAGCTAAAAAGTTAGTTTTAAAAAAAGGTTCTTTTTGTACTGTAGGAATGCTAGGATTAAAAGAGCAAAATTTAGGAGCAGTTCTTAACCTTATACATGGACGTGATGGAGAAGATGGAAAGATAGCTTCACTCTTAGAGTTTAATGGTCTATCTTATATCTCTCCACGTGTTGATGCTTCAGTTCTTTCTTATAATAAACTATATACTAAACTTTATGCTGAAAGTTTAGGGGTTAAAGTTGTTCCTTATTGGGTTTTAAACAGTTCAGATAGCCGTGATATTAAGCTTGATTACCCTGTTATTATTAAACCTGTACGCCTAGGGTCAAGCATTGGTGTTTCTATTGTAAAGAGTCAAGATGAGTTGGATTATGCTTTAGATACAGCATTTGAATTTGACAATCAAGTGCTTATTGAGCCATTTATAGAGGGGGTTTTAGAGTACAACCAAGCAGGATGTAAAACTTCTAAGTTTGAACTCTCTATAGTTGAAGAGCCAAACAAAGAGGAGTTTTTAGACTTTGAAAAAAAATATCTTGACTTTTCACGTGATGGAGATGTAGAAGATGCCTCTATTAGTAGTGAGTTAAAGTCAGCTATTCAAGAAAGTTTTAAAAAGGTCTATGGAACACTCTTTGAAGGAGCAATTATACGTTGTGACTTCTTTGTAGTTGATGGAGAGGTGCTTTTAAATGAGATTAATCCAATACCTGGTTCTATGGCAAACTATCTATTTGAAGATTTTGAAGGAATGGTGGAGCGTTTAGTGTCACATCTTCCAAAAGAGTCTGCTATTAAGATTGACTACTCTTATATTAACTCTATTCAGTCTGCTAAGGGTGGTAAAACACAATAGTGGGTCATTTTGTTCCCATTAGGGAACAAATATTAAATTTTAGTCATAAGTCCAAAACTTTTAACAAATGGTACTGCCATTGATGGGTTTTTAATCATAGCTTTAAAGTCACCTGTTTTAAATTGGAGTTTTCCTGTTGCAAAAGCCATTCCCATACTAGTCATGGTTAATGGTTTTTCCATCCATTTATCCCAATTTTTTTCATCGGCTCTCATATCCCAATCTGCTTTTTCTCCATTGTAGATTCCTGCTGATATTGCTTTTCCATTTTCTACTACAAAAACACATCTTGGGTCTTCTTCGTTTTTAAATCCACAAGTAATGGTTGAAGAGAAATTTATCTCTGCAAGTTTATCTGAAACCTCAGGGTCTTCATTCCATAAATCTTTAAGTGTATTAATCCATTCATCTGTAAAAAGTTGTGCCATTTTTAATTCCTTTTGGTATTATTTGTTAGAAAAATACTATAAAAGCCCTTAAATAATGGCAATATATTTTAACGAATCAACAAAAAATAAATAAAAATTAAGAGATATATGAATGTCAAATAAATTATAGAGTCAATAAATAAGAAAAAGATTAAATTTTTCTATTTAGAATAAGCTTGATAAGTAAAAGTAAACTTTTAAAAGACTATTATAACAACATGAAAAAATTAAAAAAAATAGTGTAAACTTATAAATGCATAAAAAAATATCTAAGGCGTTAGAAAACCCATCTTTCTATGAATTGCTCGGTATGGGCGTAAATAAAGTTTTAAACTTTTTTAGGCAACATATTACATATCAAGCTGTATTGATTTTATCTTTAATCTCTTTTAGTACCTCATATTATGGATTTATCTCTTTAGTATCTGATGGTATGTTGCTGACTAAAATACTCTTTTTTGCTGTAGTTGGTGTAATTCAGTTAGCACTTGTATACTCTATATCTCAACTATATTTACAAGAGTTTTTTTCTAGGCATGTATTACGAGCTTCTCTACTTTTAGTTACCTATTTGCTATCACTTTTTATTAGTGTCCTTTTTAGTTTTAACTTTTACTATAAAATCTTTTCAGCCTCTGAATTTTCTCAGAGAAATGTAACACTTCAACTAGAGAGAATTAAAAATTCATTAGAAGATGCACAGAGTAGTTTTGATTCGGTCTATATCTCTTTAAAAAAGTTGAGTGATTATTCAATGAAAGAGTCTATTGAGGAGCGTACCTATGGGGGAACATGTGATGAGACTAAAATCCCAACTCCAGGACCTAGAAGTGCGTTAAGAGAAGCAGAGAGTAAACTATTTCAGAGTCACTTAAGCTCTTTTGATGAGTTGAGGAAAAAGGTTCAGAGTGAAATTACTGTTATAAAAAAGATGTTAGTAAACTTTAACCCTAAAAAAGATGATGTAGAGAAGTTAGAGGAGCAAGTAAATTCAAGAATTGCTAAAATCAATAGAGTTTTTAGAGGAGGGGAGATTACACTTCTTCCTAAAATTTTAGCAAAACATAATGGTTCAGAACGAATGAGTATGGAGTCTTTAGGTAGAATCATTAGCTGTCCTGATAGTGAAATTAGTCTGAAAATCAATACCATTGGTGAAAATTTAAATGCTTTAAAGATGTTAAAAAAAGTAAGCTTTTTTGATTCTAATAATCAACAGCAACTTATTGAGAGAACTATTAATGTTCTCTTAGCAATTCTTCCTTTTACCAATACACATGTTGTTGCATTAGATAAGGTAAAGAGTCCAACTGATGTTACACAGAGCGATATTAAAGCTATTGGGCTTGGATTTTTAGTAGACTTTTTTATCTTCTTCTTTACTATTTTAGCTAAAGAGCCTTATAGAGCTAGATTTTTTACAGATGATAGTATCTCTTACTATATTCGTTATGATGTAAGACGTATACTTAAACCTTTTGTCTTTGAAAGCCACTTCTCTTACCATCTCATTATTCCCAATCAGTTAAAAAATCATAAAGTAGATGAGCTTATAACTCGTTTTAAGATAGACAAGATGATAAAACTTGTTGGAAATAATGTTCATTATAATGAACTACTTTTTTTGCATCAAAGTAAACTAAGGAGTTTTAAAGAGTCTACATTTACCGTATATAAGCTTGATAAACAAAAATATAATACACTTTTAGCATATATAGATGAGTTACGTAATAATGACTGAGATATTTTGGAGTATTAAACTTAAATTAATAGCAATGCTAAAAGAGGTTAAGTGGAATATTTTTATTAGAAAATATGACATAAAAAGCATAAAAAAAACTCTCTTTATAGCTTCAAGCATTATTGTTATTCACTCTATTTTGATTTTATCAGATGTGGTAAAGATTTTTGGTTTTATGAAAGATATGATAAGTCGAAAGCTTATCTTTATACCTTTGAGTATTATGTTTATACTTTTTGGTATCTATCTCTCTTTTATTAATGGTCAACCAGATGAAGAGCTTTTCAATGAAAAGATTTTTCCTAAATTTTATTACGATACAGCTATTGAGATTCGTGATTCACAAAATAGATTTGCAGGAACAATGGCAGGTCCTCAAAGTGGTATTACAAATCCCTCACTTTTTATAGAAGAGACTCCTTCTTTTTTTTGGTCACTACTTAAAGAGAAGTATGACCCAAAACTGGACTTTGACAATAATGCAACCTCTTTCTATGAGGCACTTTTTGAAAATATAAGTTACTATAATGGCATAGATATTTCAGCTCCATTTAATGAGAGTAAACGTTTAGTAAACAATTTAATTAGTGAACATAATTTAGAGTTGAAACCACAACTAACATTAACTCAACAACTTATTAATCTATTTCTAAAAAAGCACCCTTTCGATAAACCTAGTAACAATATAGTCCGTTTAAAGTTAGCAAAAACATTTTTTCATTCACTCAAAGCAAATAATGGAGCAAACTTTAAATCGTGGTTACTTTTGGAAAAAACATTTTTTATTGTTGATGGTAAAGGGTATGGTTTTAAAGATTGTGCAGAAATTTTCTTTGGGAAATCTATAGATGAACTCTCTCATGCTCAAGAGGCTATTTTAGTTGCTATGTATGCAAAACCTTTTAATATTAACCAATCGTTAAAAGAGCAGAAAAAAGCATGGAAAGAGATTAAAAAAGATGCTATAGAGATTGTAAATAACTCTGAAGTCATTAAAGACCACTATAGAATTGTCTCAAATATTAAAAAGATGCATTTTCCAAAAATTCCATATTTTCCTGATTCGCTTATGGAGGTTGTAGGTCAAATAACCTCAAAAAATCAAGAGCAGTTTAGCTCTCTTCCTACTAGAAGCAAAGCTCTGTTACAAAGTTCTAAAGCTGTTGTACGTCAAGAGTTAGATAAGCTCTTTAAAGTCTATAGTATCTCTCCTAAGAGTAAACTCATTACTAAAGTTTCTATTAATTTTGAACTCAATAAAATTTTCTATTTCAACCACTATTTAAAAGAGCAATTAGAGTCATTAAATCTATCAAATATGTGGGTATCTGTAGTTAATGAAAAAGGTAAAATGATTCGTTTATATCAAAAAAATACTATTTATCAACGCCCACCACAAATTGGGAATCTTGGTAAAATCTTTTCAGCTCTTCTTTTTGCAGACAGAGGGGACAAGTACTATACAAAATATTGTAACAAAAAAGATAAATCAGAGATACCATTAGAAGAGGGTTTTAACCGATGTAGTAGTAATGCATGGATTGATGCAAGAAGAGTATTTACATCAGATAAAATGCTTCCTCTTTATGATGGTTTTATAAAATATAGAGAAAAAGATAGAAGAGGAGATAATATCTACTATAACCCAATTCATCTAAATAAGATTGAGGCACTCTATCAAAACCTAGATTTAGTATCTTTGGAAAACAATGAACCAAGAGTAGATTTAGGAGCAGGGAAATTAGAGATGAACCCTTTAGCTGTTCAAACTGCTATACATAAAATTACTCAACTTCTTTACAATCCGAATCGTATGTTTTATGGTTTAAAACTTGTAAAAGCATTAGAGTACCATGACATTAACGGAAGTGTAGTTGAACCAAAATCTAAATTTTTCTCTTTTGAATCTCCTGAACAGGTTACTCCTACCTTTCAAAAGTTCTTTACAAAAGAGAAACGTATAGCTCTGCAGACTATCTTTAAAACGCCTATATATAAAAGCTATGGTTCATTACAGTGGTTAAAAAACTATATTAGTGTTAAGTTTGTTTTCGCACAAGAGAGTCATAAAAATGGTACACACTGGCTTGTAGGTGTTTTTAAAAAATCCAATAAGTATTATAGTTTTACTATTTTTATAGAAGATAAAACTCTAGATAAATACCAAATTAAAGAGAAGATAAAAAGAATTTTAGAGCTTACAATACGCTCTATTAATAATGATAGAGAGATGAAGTTTAAGTATATGAAGCAGGTTTTTAGAGATTAACTTTTTAATTAAACTAAAAAAGGAGGAGATTATTTCTCCTCTTCTACCTTCTCCAAATAAATACTCTGAGAAGGGAAAGCAAACTCCAAATTATTAGTTTCTAAAATAGTCCAAATCTTATAAAGTACATCTTGTTTTACCTCTAACCACTCTTGCCAATTAGTTGTCTTTGTAAAACTATAAATCAATATATCTATAGACGAATCCGAAAAACGGTCAAGATAGACCATAAGTGTACTTTTAATCCCTAATTTATTATCTAATGAAACAAATTTATTACTTTTTTGATAATGTTTTCTTAATCTTCTTGTATCAATCTTCTCTGGAGTACTAATATCTTTATGCTCTAATAACATATTAGTTATCTGGTTA
>JALUKJ010000014.1 GCA_027056615.1 Campylobacteraceae bacterium
GGATATCAATTTGCATATCATTTAAGGAATCATATTTTTACTAATCAGTCTAAAGCTTTGAATTACTTAAATAACATAAAAAAAGGTTTAATTCAAAGGATCGGCTGTGATGAAAACGGCAGTATTAGAAATTATGGAATTTGGAGAAATCCGCTAAAGCACAATTATTATTTTTCTAGTCAAATCAATTATGAATTGAAAGATTTTAAAGATTTTGTAATTTATGACAAGTCTCCACAAAAGCGATTTAAAAGAGATATTATCCATAGGCAACTAGATAATAATTTGCTCGTAGAAGGTAATCGTAATAATGTCATTTTTTTGGCTTCCATGAAATGGGCTAAAAATAAAAAAGGTTTAACAATTGAAGATATATTTACTTTTGCTAGTATTTTCAACAATAAAGCTGAAGTTCCTTTAGAAAATAAAGAAATTGCAGACATAGCAAGAAGTGTCTATAGATACTATATAAACAATAAAATTACTGTTAAAATAGCTAAAAAAGAGATAAAGGAAGGGATTATGGACTTTCCTAAAATTTCTAATCTATCTTATGAAAAATACTTAAAAGAAGTAAAAAGAAGACAAAAATTAGCAGCCAAAAGAACTAATGATCTATCGGATAAAAGCAAAAAAAGAGAGCAAATGTTAAAAGCTAAAGAATTTTATATAAAAATGCAAAAAGATAAAACTATCAACAAAATAAAAAGAGCAGTTGAGAAGTTAAAAAAAGAGAATAAAAAGGTAACAAATTCAGCAATAGCTAAAATCGCAGGAGTTAATAGAAAAACAGTAGCTAAATATAAAAATCTGATTGGAGATTTGTAATTTAAGCAGTTTTATAAAGCTTAATCTATTATTTAATTAAAAAATTAGTATTTTTTTAAAAAAATTTTAAAAAACTCTTGACATACAAAATTTTTTTTGATATATTTATATTAGTTTTAAGGATAAAACTTAAGACTAGTTTGCTACGACCAATGTAGTTTTAATATATACTACCATATAGGTAGTTTAGAAAATAATTCGAGCGGAAACTCGTTAAACTATATTCTGCTACTACCATGTAGTTTAGAAAATATATACTGCCATATAGGTAGTTTAGAAAAAACTCTTAAACCTTTTATGGATTAAGATATTTATACTACCACATAGGTAGATTCGAGCGGAAACTCGTTAAACTATATTCTGCTACTACCATGTAGTTTAGAAAAGCATTTTGGCTTTTCTATTTTCTTTTTTTAAGCATTAAATTTATTTGCCATTTTAATATCCAACAAGTCACGCTATTTGTTATTTATTTTCAATTTATATTTGAAGCCTTTTGCAAGTGTATATATTTTAATATGCTTTATGAATATATAGGAAGCAAAAAAGATAATAAATTTTAAGTTTTAAAGATTTATATAAAAATAATTATCTACTTGCAAACTAAATTTTTATGTCAAATTAAAATATATTTTGGTAAAATGAGTGATATAAAAAGTGGTGCTTTGTGATACTATTTTTTTAATATATTTTATTATACGCCCATAAATAGGGGCTTTTAAAGAATTGGTGCGAATAGTGATGTGTCCTCTCATCCGCACCACTTATACAATCCTACTTTTATTAAAGTAACTCATCAATATTTAATTTA
>JALUKJ010000015.1 GCA_027056615.1 Campylobacteraceae bacterium
AGTTATAGGTATAGCTATGATGAGCATACCTCTTATGTTGTCCCAAGCTTCAAAAAGTAACGAATTTAATATCAACCAAGAAGCTATACTTGCGGGAGTTACAAAGATTTCAAGTATCTTAACTTACTCTTGGAATGAAACGAACTCTTCAGGTATTTTACAAGTTTTTGATGTAACAAACGGAGATAGCGAATTAAATAGAACCGTTACCGATAAAAATAGAAGAGTAGGACATTTTAAAGAAAAGTATAGAAGAAAATTTTATGATGATACAACAGAAGCCAATCTAACCTTAGGACATGACAAAGGAAATGAGTATGATGATATAGATGATTTTAACGGAGAATATTTTAATATTGTAAATGGGGGAACAGGGGACTATATAAAAGATTTAAATTTAAGCGTAACCGTTTCATACATAAAAGATAGTGCAACTTATTCTCAAAGTCCTACGCTAAATTTTGATTTAAATACATCTCCTGTTTTACCAAGTACAAATATAAAAATAGTAGAAATAAATGTTACGGATAAAGACCATAATATCATCACAAAACTGAAAGCATTTTCAGCCAATATAGGAAGCTATGAATTGTTATACAGGGTAGTTCCATGAGAAAGATAAAAAATGCTTTTACACTCGTAGAGATAGTATTTGTTATAGTGATTTTGGGTATAGTCGCAGCTATTGGAAGTAGTATAATAGCTAAGATATATGAATCATATCTTTATTCAAAAAATATAAATGAACTTCAAACAAAAACTGAACTAGCCCTTACTCAAATCTCAAAATATTTATCTTACAGAGTTAAAAACTCTATAATAGCAAGAAAATCTCCTACAAAATTTGCTTCGCTTTTAGATGCAAATGAAAGCTACAAGATACTAGAGTGGATAGGATATGACAATGAGAGTTTTGAAGGCAATAGTTCTGGTCCGGGATGGAGCGGTTTTGTAGATCTTGAAAGTAGCGAGACTAACAAATCCCAAATAAAAACATCCGGCAGTCAATTGCTTTATAGCGAATGGATTATAAGTGCTCTTTCAAATAATGACGTAAATATATCCTTGCCCAATAGCCCGGCTGCCATCATATTTGACGGCTTGCCGGCAGATTTTAATATATCACAATACGGATGGAATAACGGAGGTACTGAGCAGCATAATTATGTTTTTAGGGTTCAAAGAAACGGGCAAGATGTATTGAAATTTATAGAAAACAAACCCTCTATCATATATGAGCATTATAAGCTTACATGGAGTGCTTATGCATTGGTACCAAATCCTCTTAACGGTAGTGATGTAAACTTAACTTTATATTATAACTTTAGACCTTGGATGGGAGAAAAATATAGTGACGGTAACTCTTCGGTACTGGCTGAACATATTACTACTTTTAGATTTTTACAAAAGGGAGAAACTATAAGACTTAAATTGTGTATAACTAATCCGATATTTAATGATACCAATATCTCATTTTGCAAAGAAAAGGTAGTATTTTGAAAAGAAACGGATTTTCTTTACTATTGGCTATCATAGTTATGATAACTATAGCTACGCTGATGGCACTTATGATATCTTTGACATCTACAACTACAAAACAAACTTCAGATATTTATGTAAGCGAACAAACAAAGC
>JALUKJ010000016.1 GCA_027056615.1 Campylobacteraceae bacterium
TATTTATCTCTCTTACACTATAAATGCTACTTTGATTTACATAAATTGAAATAAGTTTATGTGGCATAAAGTGAAACTTTTTAACATTGTTGGCTTTGGGAAAATCGAGTAGAAGTTTAACTGATTGAGCTGTTGTAATATGAGGAAAGATAATCTCATCAATACCCAATTTTTCAGCAATACTACTTTTTGAAAAGTAGGCATTATGTAGACGAATAATCTTCTTGTCAACCTCTAAAACATCATCTGCCATCAAAGTTGCAAATAGATTAGCCTCATCACTATCTGTCACTGCTATAAAAATATCATAATGTTGGTCTAAAAGATTTTGATATACTTCAGGGTTCTCAACATTCCCATAGAGAGGCATAATATCCAATGACTCAGCAATATGATTAAGTGTATCTTTATTTTTATCAATTAAGACAATATTGTATTTAACCGAAAGAGTTTTAGCCAAATTAAAGCCAACACTTCCTGCTCCTGCAATAATAATTTTCATTGATTATACCTCCTTAAAGTTTTAAACTATTAGATAAATGCAAACGTGCTTTGAGTCCTACTGTTGTACTATACCCTACTTCTGCAAATTTTAATTTTCCTTTTTTTGTATAGATAAGTGTGGTAGGATAGGCTGAAATATTAAATTTTTTTGCCAAATCTCCATTTACATCAGAGATAACTTTATAACTTAATTGGTGCTTTTGCATAAAACTATTAATCTCATTATTATCTCCAGAGGTTACTGCAATGCTCACAACATTGTAAGTGTTTGAAAGGTCATCAATATTGGAAGCCTCTAATTTACAAGTAGGACACCATGTTGCCCAAAAATGTACAACTAGAGGCTCTCCTTTGTAATTAGAAAAATCAATACTCTTACCATAGGTGTCAACTAACTTATAGTCATAAATATTCTCTTTAATATCAGGTTTACGAATATAGTTTAAAACCATTGTGACAAGAAAGAAGATAATAACTGTAGAGATTATCTCTTTAATAATTTTTTTAATGTTCCATTTTTTTTTACTCATAACCAACGCTCCAAAATAATTTTAGCTGCAATAGAGTCAATCTTTCCATCACGCTTATGTCTAAAAACCCCTTGAGTTAGCTCTTTTGCTTCAAAAGAGCTTCCTGCTTCATCTTGATACTCTACTTGAATATTATCTAACTCTAAAAGTGAAACAAAGTGTCTAATGCGTCGCTCCATCTCCTCTTGGCTAGAGCCACCTTTAGGTAAACCAACTACCAATAGTTCAATCTCCCAATATTCTAAAAAAGCTTTAACATCTCGTGATGCTTGGTTTCTATTTTTTCTTAAAATGGCATCTTGTGGAAGTACTATTTTCCCATCAAGGCAGATTGCCACACCGATTCGTTTGAGTCCTACATCAATACTTGCTAGTTTCATAATAGAAAGAATACACTAATACTCCACAAATATTTCTTATTATTAAAAATTAATAAAGGAGTTTAATTATGAAAAAAAGTTTATTTATATTTTCGATATTATCTGTTGTGTTGTTGGCAGATACAAATTTAGGTACACCTATTGGTAATAGTGCTACTAAACTTCAAACAAAAAATCAACAAAAAAAAAGTGCTTTAGAAACAACAACTCTCTCTAATAGTAAAGTACAACCAAACTATAATCATTTAACAACACGAATTACTCCTAAAAAAGTCAAATCAACCTTTAAACAAGACAACCACCGTTATGACAAACGCTACAGTAACTTTGACTATGAATCTAATGGATACTATAACGATGATAATTACTACTACGGATATTATGACAATCTAGGGTATTTCTATGACAATATCTATTATACTTATGATGACCAATATACCTACTACGATAGACAACATCGACTAGGCTATTTTGGATATGCTCATCACCATCATCGACCTTATCTTTACCACTCATTTAACAGATGGAACCGTATTCATTGCTATAGAGAGCCTAACGTTGTTGTATATGGACACTATTATGAGCACTCTTATCACCCACAACCTGAGACAAACTACTACCCATCTTATGACAATAGATATGGCAATCACTACTCCCAACCAGCTAGAATGACTACTAGACACAATGAATATCATGCTCCAAGAAGCCATACTAACTCTTTTCATGCATCACACAACTATAATGACTCACGAATGTCAACAAGCCATTCACATAGAGATAACTCACATACTTATCACAGAAGTGTCTCTCGTATGCAAGTAGCACACTAAGTCAAAGTTACGAAACAACACACTTTAACACAACTACTTTTAACATATAGAACTCTTTTGTATCATAAGGAAACAGACAATATATATAATTTTAAGCAATATAAGAGTTTTATTCTCCTATTTAAAAAAAATTGATAAACTCATACTATTAAACTACACATAAGGATTGATATATGTCATTACCAAAAATTATATGGTCAAAAATTGATGAGGCTCCAGCATTAGCTACCTACTCATTATTACCAATCGTAAATGCTTTTACTAAAGCAGCAGGTGTTACTGTTGAAACTTCAGATATCTCACTAGCAGGAAGAGTTCTTGCAGCTTTGGGTCTAGCAGAAGATAACTTAGCAGAGTTAGGAAAAGTGGTACATCAACCAGATGGAAATATTATTAAACTTCCAAATATTTCAGCATCTATTGGTCAGCTTAAAGAGTGTATTGCAGAGCTTCAAGGTCAAGGATATGATATTCCAGATTTCCCTGAAAATCCTTCAACTCCAGAAGAGGAAGCAATTAGAGCTAAATACAACCCTTGTCTAGGTTCAGCTGTTAACCCAGTACTTAGAGAAGGAAACTCAGACAGAAGAGCAGCAAAAGCTGTTAAGCGATTTGCTCAAAACCATCCACATAGACTAAGAGATTTTGCTGAAAATTCAAAAACCTATGTTACACACATGAATGGCGATGGTGACTTTTATGGAAATGAAAAAGCTGTTGTTATTGACAATGCACAAAAAGTGACTATTGCACTTAATGGTAAAGAGTTAAAAACAATTAATGCACTTGATGGAGAGATTCTTGATGGTACATATATGTCTGTTGCTAAACTTAGAACATTTATTCAAAAAACAATAGATGATGCAAAAGAGAATGGTGTTTTATGGTCTATACACCTCAAAGCAACCATGATGAAAGTATCTGACCCAATTATGTTTGGTCATGCACTAGAAGTATTCTTTGCTCCTGTATTTGAAAAATATGCAGATACATTTAAAGAGCTTGGTGTCAATGCTAGACTTGGTATCTCTGATATTGAACTAAAAATTGCAGGTCATGAGAAAGAGACTGAAATTTTAGCTGCGTTTAAAACTGTGGTTGATTCTGATGCTCCTGAGATTGCAATGGTAGACTCAGACAAAGGTCAAACAAACTTCAACGCATCTAACGATGTAATTATTGATGCTTCTATGCCTGTTGTGGTTCGTGAAGGTGGTAAACAGTGGAACAGAAATGGTGATGCTAAAGAGTGTGTTGCTGTGATTCCTGATGCTTCTTATGGTCTTTTCTACGAAGAGATGGTAAAAGATTGTGTTGCTAATGGTCAATACGATGTATCTACTATGGGTTCTGTAGCAAATGTGGGTCTTATGGCTCAAAAAGCAGAAGAGTATGGTTCTCACCCAACCACTTTTGAGATGGCAGAAGCTGGTAAAGTTACTGTAACAGCAGAAGATGGTACAGAGTTAATGAGTTTTGATGTTGAAGCTGGTGATATTTGGAGAATGAGTAGAGCAAAAGATATTCCTATCAAAGACTGGATAAGACTAGCAGTTGAAAGAGCAAGTATCGAAAAAGTTCCTACAATCTTCTGGCTAGATAGCAACAGAGCTCACGATGCAGAGATGATTAAAAAAGTAAACACTTACTTAGCTGACCACGACACTGATGGTTTAGATATTCAAATTATGGATGTAGCAGCAGCGACTATATTTACCAATGCAAGAGTAAGAGAGGGTAAAAACACTATCGCCGTAACAGGTAACGTACTTAGAGATTACCTAACCGACATGTACCCAATCTTAGAGCTTGGAACATCGGCTAAAATGCTCTCTATTGTTCCATTACTTGCAGGTGGTGGTCTATACGAAACTGGTGCTGGTGGGTCTGCTCCAAAACATGTTGACCAATTCTTAGCAGAGGGTCACTTAAGATGGGATAGTTTAGGTGAGTTCTTGGCACTGGCTGAGTCACTTAGATTCATCGGAAGAAAACACTCAGATGAGAAACTTCAAGCTCTTACAGAAGCGTTAGATGTTGCAAACGATGGTTACCTTGACAACAACAAAGCACCAAGCAGAAAAGCAGGAGAGCCTGACAACAAAGCCTCTCACTTCTATGTAGCTCAATATTGGGCTGACGCTTTAGCAAACGGTAAAAATGCTGAACTAGCAGAGAAGTTCGCACCTGTTGCACAAGCTCTTAAAGATAATGAAGCTAAGATTATTGAAGAGTTACTTTCTGTTGAGGGTAAAGCTCAGGATATTGGTGGATATTATAATCCTAATGAAGAGTTAGCTGAGAAGGCTATGCGTCCTTCGGCTACTTTGAATTCTATTATTGATGGTATTTAATTAGTTATAGAACATCTTATTCCACCTTTTTAAAGGTGGAATAAACTATCCTAAAGACTCCAATCCTCCAAAACCAACTTCTCTACCCTCTTAAATTCTCTAGTATTATTAGTAACTAAAACAGCCCCAAGACTCAAAGCATGAGAAGCTATCAATAAATCATTAGCTCCTATAATCTGCCCTTTTTTCTCTAAATTTGTACGAATATTTGCGTAAGATTGTGCTGAAACTTTAGAGTAGTCATAAATGATAAAATTGTCTATAAAAGCAGAAACAATTTTTGTAAGCTTTGGGCTATCTTTTTTAGTTGCTCCATAGAGCAGTTCTGAAACTACTATGCTAGAGAGTGCAACTGTATGATTTTCTTCTACCTCTTGCAATTTCTTTTTTATACTTTGTGGTTTATTTCTGATAATGTAAGAGCAAATATTGGTATCAAGCATATATAGCATTAAAAAAGCTCCTTGTTATCTAGTGGTGGCTGAACTCTGTCGAGGAGGAAATCAGAGGTATCATAGTCATCTAATAAAAGAAAAAAATTATCCCATTTATTTTGAGTTTTTGGGCGTATTACTAATGTTTCTCCTACTTTTTCTATATAGACTTCTGTAGTATTTACTCTAAACTCTTTGGGGATTCTAATGGCTTGGCTTCTACCATTTTGAAATACTTTGGCTAGTTGAGTCATGGGTTACTCCTTTTTGGTATATATCTTTTAGTATATATCAAAATATTGTAAAGTTTGCTGAATTGTGTAAAGTTGAAATGCTAACATATTAAAAACAAGTAATTAGGTCAAACAAAACAGTAAAGTAAATATTGAGGGATTATGTCTGCTTAGTGGGTTATAAGCAGAACCAAATTTTCTACAAATCTAGTTCTACTTTGTGTCAGTCGATGCCTAACAATAATGATATACACACCCCAAAATAAAATCCCAATAAAGTGCTATAATGTCAAAAGAGAAAATGATGAGTCCAATAAACCTAACAGAAGAAGAAACGAAGCAACTAAAAACAATCCATAAGTACACTCATAATAATAGTATGAGAGAAAGTCGAATAAAAACAATATTGCTATGTGATAAAAATATGAGCAAAACAGAGATAAAAGAGATACTCTTGTTAGATTTGCAAACAATAAGACGGTATATCAACGACTTCAAACAATATAGAATGGACTCAATAGATTTTGAAGATGGAAGAAAAAGTAAAAG
>JALUKJ010000017.1 GCA_027056615.1 Campylobacteraceae bacterium
ATTACAGATAGTTTCTCTAACCGAAAACTAAGACTTCTACTAAAATCTTTAATAACAGGTGACCTCTTTACCTTTGAGCGAATATTTAGTGAGTTTGTAAGAGATACACTCTCATTTTACGATACAGCCAAGAAAAATGTAGAGAGTGTCTATCATGCCTTTTTCTTAGGATTATTAGTCAATCTTGGCGATTATGAAGTTATCTCAAACCAAGAGGCAGGATATGGAAGGGTTGATATTATGCTCCTTCACAAAACCGATAAACAAAAACTTGCTATTGTCATGGAGTTGAAGACTATTGATGATTTTATGGACGAGACTAAAGAGAATGCTCTAAATAGTGCTGTTGAGCAGATAAAAGAGAAAGAGTATATTGCTTTAGTGAGAAAGCGAGGATATAGCAATATTTTAAGTTTTGGTGTGGTGTTTGATGGTAAGAGGGTTTGGGTTAAGGAGGTTTAGATAATATTGTAAATTCAATTTAAAACAGCGACAGATATATCAACCTCTTCCCATTCTCCTTAGTTTTAACTTTTGGATTATATTTCCTTAAAAAGTTGGCAAACTCTTTAGCTGTTGTGTAGCCGTACTGTTGAGCAATTTCCATAATTTTTCTATTTTTGTAGTTCATCTTTTTCCCCATACTTTTTAATATCATTTTTATTGCTCTAATTTTAATAGAGAATTATGGAGAAAAGCTTAATTTCTTTAAAATACCTTTATTTTTAAAGAAAATTTTTTTTTAAAAATATTGCCTGTTTTAATATATTTTAAGCCAATATTTTTTTAATAAAAATTAATTTTTTATTGCATTTTAATCGTTAACAATAAAACTCAACTCCTCATCACTAATCTCTCTAAAATAGTCCATACCACACTTTAAATTTTTGAGATAAGCAAAAGCTTTATTGACATTTTCTTGTGTAATAATACTCCCATGTTGTGGCATAATATTTGTTACTTCTCTATCTTTGAAATTAATTAAAAAATTTCTAGCAGCTTTATTTGAGGCGATATATCCTTGATGAAAAAAGTCCATATCCTCTTTATGTTTATCGAAATCATCTTCTAATAATAGTTTCCATTCTAAACTAATGGCTGCCCAAATATCTCCAGAGAAGAGTGTTTTAGTGTGACGATTATAGATTGTCACAGCACCAGGTGCATGCATAAATGGTGAGGGAATAAACTCTAGTACAGCTCCTGAATCAAGTGTTAAAGATGGGTTTGTTTCAGTATTAAAATATTTATACTTTTCTTCCTCTTTCATATAGTGTTTAATCAATACATTTGTATTTGGAGAAGTGATAATCTCTATATTAGGGTTTAACTCAAGCCAGTCTACCATTGCAGATGTTACATCAGGGTCTTGATGATTGGCAAATACTTTAGTAATATATGTTAAGGGTATTACTTGTTTAATTCGTTTAATTGTCTCTTGAAACTCTCCTCTACTTCCACAATCTATAATTATCCCTTCTCTTTTATCTTTAATAAGATAGATATTGCTTCTAAGTGCCTCTGAAGATGTTGTTCCTACCCAGTATATTTTATGATGCCCTTTATCTATTAAAAGAACTGCATCATTGGAGAGGTCATATTTTTTATTTATATCTTTGTTCATGATAACCTATCTTTAATATCTTTAAATTGTTCAAAATTATCTGCAAATAGAGTTACTAGTGCAGGGTCAAACTTAATACCTTTCTCTCGTTTAATAATATCAAGTGCTTCAGAAGAAGATACAATATCTGGAGAGTATATTCGAGAAGTGGTTAACTCATCATAGTAGTTAATAATTGAAGCAATTCGTCCATAAAGAGGAATGGCTTCACCTTTTAGAGCATGAGGATAACCACTCCCATCCCAATTCTCTTGATGTGTTAAGATGACCTCTTTTGCCATTTTAATTAAGGTAGTCTCTTCTAACTCTTCTAATATATCTAACCCTAAAAGAGGATAAGATTTAAATGCTTTAGAGTTTGGATTCATTCTCTCTTCTTTGGGAACACGAAGTAACCCGATGTCATAAATAGACATAGAGTAGTATAAATTATCAATCTCCTTGGAGTTTAATCCATTTAGCTTTGCCATTATTTTAGAGTACTCTCCTATTCTCTTTGAAGCATAAACATCATCTTCTCCACTCTTTTCATGAGAATTTTCATGGGCAATATTTCCAAGTTTCTCTAAAAGCTTTTTTTGTGAACCTATAGCAATCTCTATGGCTTCTTTTAGATGACATAGATTAGAAGAAGAGGAAGACTCTTCCTCTTGTATCTCACTTAAAAGTTCGGAGAACTTTTTAATACGTAAGTGGTTATAGACACGTAGTTTTAACTCTTCAGGACTAAAAGGTTTAGAGATAAAGTCATCTGCTCCCATCTGATATGTTTTTCGTTTCTCTTCCTCTTTTGAAGTAACAACAATAACAGGAATATCTCTATATTCTGCATTTGATTTTAAATATTCTAATGTTTCAAATCCATTCATCTCAGGCATCATTAAATCTAGCAAAATCAAATCTATCACTTCTTTTTCTAAAATAGCAAGAGCCTCTTTCCCATTATTAGCTTGTAGTACATTTATGCTCTTATAGTCATCAAAAATTGCAATTGCTAACTCTTGATTAAACTCATCATCATCAACATTTAATAGAATTGTATCTTCAAAACTTTCAAAATCTTTCATCTATTTATCCTCTGTAGAAGGGTTTAAAAGTAGAGATATATGTTCCATTAACTTATTTTTACCATCTACAATTGATATAAAGTCACCTCTTTCTGCCTCTTTTTGTAAATCTCCTGCAAATTTAGCTAACTCTTTAATCCCAATATTTGATAAGACACCTTTTAGTGCATGAAAATCTTCTACTAACTCTTTAATATCTTTATTTTCAACATTTTTTTCAATTCTATCAAAATAGGTTTTAATTGAAGAGAGAGCTTTTTGGTAAAGTTTATTGGCTACAGTATCATTAAAGTTATTTTTTAGATGATTTAGTGCTATATTTTTCATACTTAAACCATCTTCTATAGAAGATGGTTTTGTAGCTTCTTTATTATTTGTTGATGTCTCTTCTTCTTCTACTTTTTTTACGGTTGTAAACTCATTATTAAGAAGTTTCATTAGTTTGTTTTCAATATCTTTTTTCTCTAAAGGCTTCTCAATAAAGTCATTCATACCAGACTCTTGGGCTGCTAGTTTATCCTCTTTATAGACATTGGCAGACATACAGAGAATAGGAAGTTTTTTATCAAACTCTCTAATCTTCTTTGTAGCTTCAAGTCCATTCATAACAGGCATACGCATATCCATTAAAACAGCATCATAGGTATTATTTTTAACTTTCTCTACAGCAATTAGACCATTTTCTGCTGTATCACAGTCAATAGAGAAGAAGTTATTGAGCATCTCTTTTTCATACTCTCTATTTAAATCAACATCTTCAACAATTAAGATATTTAATCCAGAGTAGTCAACCTCTTTATTAGACTCAAAGAATTCTCTGGAGTAGACCTCTTCAATCTGTTTAATAAAACGCTGGTGAGGAATTGGCTTATTAATCATCTTATCAAAATCAGAGAAGTTTTTATCATTTTCTCCATCAACTACAGCAACTAATTTAATATCAGGATTAATTGCTCTTAATGTTCCTGCAATATCTATAGTATGGTTTTTGAAAATATTAGTATCAAAAATAGCCATATCATAAAAACGTCCTGCAGCTACCATTTGAACCAATGAAGCTGTAATATCTCCATTAATTACATCATGGTTTTGGAAATTAACACCAAGATTAAGAAACTCTTTTGATACTTTCTCAACAAAAGCATCTCTAGTAGAGAACATCATAATATTGGCACCTTTTAATGTTTTACCAATCTCTTTTTTATTTGCTTTTTCAACAATAAAAGTTACTTCAAATCTACTACCAACACCTTTTTTAGAGTCAACAGTAATTTGTCCATCCATAAGATGAGAAATCTCTTGAGATATGTAGAGTCCCAATCCTGTACCTTGGGTTTTATCGGTAGATTGGAATGGGTTAAAAAGTGTATTTGCAACTTCATCAGGAATACCATTCCCTGTGTCATCCACATTGGCAACTACTTTTACTTTATTGTTGTTTAGCTCTTCTATTGTTTTAACATAGAAACGAATTGAACCTTTTTTAGTAAACTTTGCAGCGTTAGATAGGAGGTTAATAAAAATCTGTTTAATTCTCTTATCATCAGCATTGATGGTATATTCAAGCATAGGAATATCTACAATAAAATCAACATCTTTTGCTATTCTTGAATGAATAAGATTAGCACAGTCATTTAAAATATCATCTAGCTCAACCTCTCTTGGAGAGATTTCAATCTTATTGTCTCCAATTTTAGCCACATCAAGTAGGTCACTAACCAAAGAGAGTAGGTGATTTGAACTCTGAATCATACTGTCTAAATATCTCTTTTGTTTATTATTAAGTGCAGTATCATCAAGAAGTTCACCATACCCTAAAATGGCTGTCAGTGGTGTTCTTAACTCATGACTCACAGAGGCAATAAAACGTTTTTCATTACTTAGTGAAGCCTCTAGTTCAGCATTTACCTCAGTTAAAAGGTGGGAGATGGTTAATTTATTCTCATTGGTAACTTTATATTTTTTATTTAACTGATGATACTTATTCTCAAATGCACGAATACGTTGAAGTGTAATCTCTTTGTCTTTAAAATCTGGTGCTAACTCTATAGCTTTAGTTATATTTTCTACTAACATATTATTTTCTCTCTCTTAATAGGGCAGTTACAAATGTTTCATTGTGAAAAGCATTTCCTCCGTTAGGAAATGCACCAATCTCTCCATAGGCATAAAAACCAACTAATGGAACTTGGGTTACTTGATAAATAGCTTCAATCTCTTCAATAGCATATTCGCCTAAAACCTGTTTTCGAGAACAACAGGGGAAGAGAAGTCCAATTTCTGGTTCAAAACCTTTATGTTTGCTCAAAACTTCATTAATACTCTTTTCAACATAAGGAATAATAGCTTTACCTCTAGCTGTAGAGAGTCTAACTCTTGACTTCTCTTCAACGTGTCCTGCAAAGACCAATGCACCTGTTTTCTCATCTATATCAAGAATAGCTCTGTAGACAATTTGACCATTTTTTAGACGAACCTCTAGTGGGTACTCTATTCCTGTTTGAGGCATATCATCAGCTGTTACATTAAGATACTTTTTATAGAAATCAATAGCAGGTTTGTCTTCTATCTCATAAACTATGTTTTTATTGGCTTTAGTTACAATTCTCTCTTGACCAATGCCTGTCCAACCAAATGCCCTAGTTCCAATAATATCTATCTTCTCTAAATCTAGTACAAGAACAATAATACCATGTGAGGAGAAGTTCTCTTTTGAAAAGACAAAGGTATCTTTTAAAATCAAATCATCTCCTGCTGCACCACCAAAAATATACTCCACACCTGTAGAGACAATACCTTGGCTATATCCATCATTATCAAAGTCAAGTCCTGAGGTTATTGTAATAATAGAAGGGTTAGCATATTGCTCTTTTGCCCATGCTCCAACACGTTTACCTATCTCATAGTATCTACTATCTTCTATTTGTAGAAGCCTTAAAGAGATGGCACTAGGGTCAATGTCTAAAAGCATACAGACAATAGTCTCCTCTTTCTCCTTTGCTCCATGTTGCTCATCTGCAAAAATTTCTCCCACCGTAGTTGCACCAAAAACCATAAAGGGATAGTTATTAAGCTCCACTACTAGTTTTC
>JALUKJ010000018.1 GCA_027056615.1 Campylobacteraceae bacterium
CCTCATCCCGACATCAATTTGCATACATAAAATGTTCAATAAAACGAAAAATGTTTGTATGCCAAATATCCATTGAACGATGATATATTTTTTTCAATTTTAATTTTTGTCGGGATGAGGGCAACCCGACCTACGCGTTTTTTAAGCAATTTAAGTCCAAAAGAGTTCTAATTAAAAAGAATCCAAAGATTAAAAAGTTACTTAAATAATCCAGCGTCAATAGCTCCATAACCACCAGTTAATAGTTCTGGGTTTGTTACACCATACATTTTATATATAGTTGCAGCTACAGAGTATGGTTCAAACCAATATGAACTCTCTGTTGGTCTAAGATATAGACGGTGATTTGCCTCTGTTGGTTTAATCTCTGTCTCACCAATAACTCCAACATGGTTAAAGTATCGTTTTCCACCAAAAATATATACATTTTGGTTATTACCATGGTCCCAACCCTCTGAATCGTTTAGGTTAACATTTCGTCCAAACTCTGCAAAAACAATAATATTAATATTGTCTTTACTCTCTGCACTCATGTGAGCTAATGCAACTTCTATAGACTCCATTAAATTACGCATTCTATCTGAATAACTACTCATAGCATTAGAGTGGTCATCCCAACCACCTAAACCTCCACTACCTAAAGAGACTACTTTTGTATCAGGATTTCCTATCAATACATTGACAGCAGCTTTTAATTTTTTTCCAAAGGTATTATCAGGATATGTTATTCCTTCAGGAGTAGTTCTCTCTCTTTGCTGTTGCATAAAATTATCTAATTCTATTCTTTTATCAAAAGCATCTTGAATATTTTGATTACTATTAATACTCTTTGCAAGAGCATCAAACTCTGCTGATATGGCTGTGTTTTTTGGTCTTGGATTACTACTCCACTCATCACTTGTATAGAGTTGACCATCAAGAGACCTACTAAATGGGTTACTTAGATTTTCATTCATTGCTGCAGGTCGTAGAAATTTTTCAATATTTAGAGGTCCTGTTGCAAAGAAATTTGATTCTCCCTCCATTGTTATAAATGGAAGAGTTGTATCATTATCTATAACACTATTATTGACTAAAACCTTACCTAGAGTGGAGAATATTCCTGCTCCATAATCAGGGCTATCTATATTCATTAATCCACGTTGGTTTTCAGCAGTACATATTCCATGAGAGCGTGTTGTATTATCTTTACGATAACAAGTTCTAAATATATTCATATCACCATTAGTAAGCATTCTCTCCATTGCCTCACCACCAGCTTGTTGCCAAAAATTATTGCTTGTAGGGGTTATATAACGTTCATTATATTTATTTTGACTCTTTTTTTGAATTTCATCAAAATTGGTCAGGTTTCCACCTAATTCTGATGCACCCCCATAAAGATATATCATTATGGTTTGTGCTTCATTGTTAAGATATTTATTACTATCAAAATTTACTTTACTTAAATCTATGGTTGTAGCAGCCGAAGTCAATGTTGGAAACAATGCACTCATTGCTACTAAACTCATTCCTTTTAAAAATACTCTTCGGTTCATCTTTTACTCCTCAACTCTTTTAAATGTATATACTTCACTCAATCTTGATATATACTCCATAACAACAATCGTTGCATCTCTTCTATCATTATAAATAGTCATATTATCATAACCTTTTGAGTTACAATAGTCTATAATAGTTGTCTGCTCTTCTGTAGTTGGCAAACGAGAGATAGTGGCTAAAAAGAGATAATTTACAAAACCTTCTAATGTATCGGTATTAGGATTAGAACGGTCAATAAATGCTTGTCCCCATCCTGAATCCCAATCATTTAAAGTATCCCCTTTATAATCAACCATAAGTCTATCACGAACAAAATCATAATAGTATGCAAAAGAGAGTGTGTCTGTAGGAACTTTTGTATCTCGTCCTAGCTTATATCTCATAGCACTTTGATGCATATTGTCCGTAGCTCCTCTCATATACTCAAAGTAGTTTTTAGAATCATAAAAGCTCATATTTTTTGCCATATGAAATACTGTCTCTTCTAAACTTTTAACTCGATTTGAGTTATATAAAAATTCTTTGGAGAAGACAATTTGAAGAAATATATCTTGAAACTGTTCAGGTTTACTACTCTTAATTAAATTGACAATTTCACTCTTTTTACTTTCTGAATAGTTAGGAAAATAGACATTTACAATTCTACGTATAACTCCTTGTAGGAAAGCATCACTCTTTACTAGTTCACGATAAAAATCAAAACCTGTAGTAACTGTAGTTCCAAATAAATTTTGTGGAACAGAGTTTTGGTTAAGTCCAATTATTAACTCTCCATCTTTTCTTTCAAGCTTCCAGTTCTTTAGAGCAATAGCAGCTTTTGGAACATCTGAATCATTAAAATCAAAGAGGAAAATTTCCATCATCTCTCGTCCATTATCCTCTGGACTTCTAAAACGTTTCCAGTTATCATTGCTTGTCATGTGTAGATAGCTAATTAACCCCATACTATATTCATCATCCATATAAAATACAAGATTATTGTAGACATTGCTAGTCTCAGAGAGATGAACGGTACTAAGCTCATAAGCAGGAGAGAACATAATAGTCTGTGTTAACTGATATGCTACCCATCGGTTAATATACTCTTTTCCAAGACCCAAATGAAACAGACGAGCCATACTTTGCTCCATATATACTTCCCAATAGGAGTAGTCTTTAGAGTTAACAATTTTTTCTGTCTCTACTAAATCACTATTTGTAGTAGATATTTGTTTTTGTAGATTAGAGATAAATTTACCACTATCTATCATTTCATCTAACTCTTTCTTTGGTACACCATAAAAGAGTAGAGAGAGTAACTTATTGGCAACCAATCTTTGGTTTTCTAAACTTAAAGCATAAAAATCAGCATCAGTAATAGATGTTAATTGATAATCTTCAAACTTTAAAGGAGTAGCAAAAACTCTAAGACCTTGATAGTTAGAGTCTCTATCTTTAATATTATCAGTAGAATTACCATTTGAACTATTTGTTTCATTTGAATTATCTGTTGCAAGTTCAACCATAGTAATAGGAGAGTCCATAGAGACCTCTACTTCTTTAGAAACACCAATTAACTCACCATTACTATTATAAACAGCAATAACAATATTGTGACCTCTATAACTATCTTGTATATTCATTGTAGGAATAGTTGTATTGCCATCTAATGTTACTGCTACGCCTGTATGGTTAGCTTGGTCATCGGCATTTTGACGATAATCTACATAGATTTTTATATTTTTACCATCATAAGTCTCTTCTACAGTATTACCACTATTATTAATAGCCTGATATTCAAAACCTGCTGGAATAACTAATGCTCTTTTAGATGTAAACTCAACACCTTTATCTCCTTTAACCCAATACCCATATCCATTAAATAGACCCTCTAAGTTAGAATATTTTGCTAAATCTCCTGTATATATAGTTGTACCCTCTTGACTCTGTATCTCTGAAATACCTGTTAAAGTTATCTCAGAGCGAGATATATTTTCACATGATGCCATAAGGTTCCAACCATCTCTTTGTAGTGGTTTTTTAAGTCCTATAACACGATGAGCAGAAACAAAGTTAGTTCCAGCTGAGCCTTTAACCCAATATCCATACCCAGCATCTAGCTTATCTAAGTTACTATATTGAGCATTATTACCTGTATAAATACTCTTCCCATTTTGTGCCTGAATCTCCTCTATACCCGTCATATCAATATCTGTTTTATTAATATCTTGACATACCGATATAAGATTCCAACCTGTACGTTTTAGTTCAGTTGCCTGAGTCAATAGTGTCAACGCTATTAGCAACAGTAATAATTTTCCTCTCATTTGCTTCTCCTATTATTTCTATAAATTACAATTTTTAATAAAACTTAATATTTTCTAATACAGTTAAATTAAAGTAAAATATATATCTTTATATTAGCATAATTTTTATAATTAATAGGTAAAATAAAAGTAATTAGAATAATATGATTTCAAATATACTTAAAATTTACATTTAATAATAAAAATTAGTATAATATTAAAAAATATAATTTTAATTTATATATGATATACTTTCAAATCTATTACAAAAAATTAAGGAAGTTACATGTCTATCAAAGCAAATTTTATTTTATCAGTGGTTACGGCTACTTTTCTAGCAACAGGTTGTACAACAACAAATACAAATGCCACAAGAGTTAATTCAACAAAAGCTATTTCAAAGGTTGAAGTACATCATACAACAGCTTCTACAGTTGTTCAAAAATCAAGTGATGGTTCATTTTCATTACCTAATGCAAAATCTGGTACATGTTATGGAAAAGTTATTATTCCAGAGCAATATAAAACAGTAACTGAAAAAGTTTTAGCTACACCAGCTCATACAAAATTAACAATTATCCCTGCTAGTTATAAGAGTGAGACTAAAAAAATTGTAGATGTACCTGCATCTACAAAAATTATAACTGTACCAGCTTCCTATAAAACAGAAAGTCATAAAGTAGTTGTATCTCCTGCTTATACTGAGTGGAAAACTGGATTATATCCAGAAGCACGAATTGCTTCTTCAGCTGTTTTAGATTCAGCAAAAGCTGGTGGAGTAAATCTAGAAGCTACAAAAGCTGGAAGTTGTTATTATGAATTTTATGCTCCACCAGCTTTTAAAACAACAACAGAAAAAGTTTTATCTACACCTGCTACTAAAAGAATTGTTGCTAAACCAGCAGCCTTTAAGACAGGTACTAAAAAAATTCTAGTTACACCTGCTTCAACTAAGCTTGTAACTGTTCCAGCAGAATATAAAACAGTAACAGAAAGAGTTTTAGTTGCTCCAGCTTCAAAAGTTTGGAAAGAGACAAAATGTAAAGATAAAGATTGTGCAGTTGAAGAGATGATGTGTTTAGTTGATATTCCTGCTGTTTATAAAACAGTTACCAAACAAGTTCTAGTAAAACCTGAAACTACAAAAAGTATTACTATTCCAGCTGTCTATAAAACAGTACAAACAACTGAATTAGCACAAGATGCTTCTACCAAATCTATAGAAATTCCAGCAACTTACAAAACTTTAGAAAAAACTACTAAAGTATCTGATGCTAAATATATATGGTCAGACTCTATGATGGAAAAACCAGGTATGTCTAGAACATCTTCTGTAATTTGTAAAGTAGCCATCCCAGAGGTGACTAAAGTTGTAACAAAACAAGTTATAGCTACTCCAGCTACTTCTAAGACAATTACTATTCCAGCTACTTACAAAACTGTAAATGTAACTAAAGTAGTTAGCCCTGAAAGAACAAAAAAGACTGTTATCCCAGCTACTTATAAAAATATAACTAAACAAGTTAAAGTTTCTGACCAATTAGTTAAATGGATGCCTGTACTTTGTAAATCATCAATGACAATTGATACTATTTCTAAAATACAAAGAGCATTAACCAAAGCTGGATTTAAAACACCAGTAACAGGTTCTCTTGATGAGGCTACTAAAGCATCAGTTAAAGCTTACCAAACTAAAAAAGGTCTAACTGTATCTGGACTCTCAATAGATACTCTTAAAGATTTAGGTGTTCTTTAACATCTAATCTAACAACAACTTTTTTAGTTGTTGTTAACCTCTACTCTCTCTAACTACTCCAAAATCATTATTTTCATAAATATAAATAGCATGTTTCATAAGTAGTTTACACTTTGGAACCGATGGCTTTAGCCTCGCTTATTATTTTTCGGGACTAAAGTCCAATGCCAATGAATTAACGAATTAATGTTTGGAAT
>JALUKJ010000019.1 GCA_027056615.1 Campylobacteraceae bacterium
TCTGTTGATTTAGGAAATGGTTATTTTTTTGATATTAAGGGGCTATTCTTAGAGAAAAATGGTGAAAAAATTGCTTTAAAAACCAAAGAGAGAAAACTACTTTCACTTTTTCTTAAACACCCCAATAAACTACTCACTTATGATGCCCTCTATGATGTACTTTGGGAGTATGATGAAACTCCAAGTCAAGGAAGTTTACGAGCTTATGTTAATACCTTACGAAATATTCTAGGAAAAGAGAAAATAGAGACCATCAAACATACAGGTTATCGGTATGATAAGTAGTGAAAGACGCTCTTTACTCCGTTTTTTAGCCATATATCTTGGTTCAACTTTAATTCTCTTTGCACTGGGAAGTTATATATTCTATAACTTCCAAAAATATCAAATTATAGATAACCAAAATAGCCAACTACAATTAGAAGCAGAGAAGATAACACAAAAATTAAGAGAGCTTCATCAAACTTTTAATAAACCTCTTCTTTATCCAAATGACTCCTCTTTTGATTCTGCTATTTATGATTTAGATAAAGGCTATATTTTTGGTACATTTAATCCTAAAGATATTAAGTGGGACAGAGAGTTTTATAAAGAGGGTGAAAAGCTCTTTTATCTTCATTCTTTAAAACCCTATTATCTTGGGGCTTCCTATCTTTTGGTCTCTAAAGCTTTTGACCCAAAGCCACTTAATGAACTGCTTCGGATGATACTTCTTTTTTTAGTTGGAGCAGGAGTAATATTTACCCTTTTAGGTCTTTTGTTAGGTCGTCTTTTTACTGCTCCTATGAGAGAGTCTATGGAGATAATGAATAGATTTATAGAAGATACCACACATGAACTAAACACCCCTATTAGTACCATTTTAACCAATATTGAACTGCTTGATACTCTCTACCGTTGTGAGGGTCAAAAGGAGATGAGACGCATAGAGATGGCTTCTAAAACGTTGAGCCGACTCTATGAAGACCTTACTTTTTTGAAGCTCAACCATAATTATCATAGAACATTAGAGAGGCTCAATCTTTCAGAGCTTTTAGAAGAACGAATTGAGTTTTTTTATACACTTATTGAAGCAAAAGATATTAAAGTTCTCAAAAATATAGAGCCAAATATTACCCTAGAGATGGACAGAAACGATGCTGTTCGTCTGCTAGATAATCTTCTTTCCAATGCTATAAAATACAACTATAAATTAGGTAAATTAGAAGTTACACTAACATATAATAGCCTAGAGATTAAAAATGATGGATTAGGAATTAAAAAAGAGGAGATAGCACTCATTCAAAACCGTTTCAGACGAGCAAATAGTAGTGAAGGTGGTTTTGGTATTGGCTTGGACATTATTGGGCAAGTTGTGAAACGCTATGAGTTTACTTTTACAATTGACTCTGATGTTCATAAATCTACAAAGGTAACACTATCATGGTAAAAAAAACGCTTATGCTACTTCTCCTCTCAACCCTTTCACAAAGCAAAGAGCCAAGCCCTCTACTGCAACAAAATTGTTTAAAGTGTCATACTGGGCAGAAGATTCCTAGTGAGCTTGTTTATCGTCGCTATCTAATGAAGTTTAGTACCAAAGAGCGTATAAAAGAGTCTCTTCTTAGCTATCT
>JALUKJ010000020.1 GCA_027056615.1 Campylobacteraceae bacterium
ACCTGTCCCTTAGAATTAAATCGAGACGAATGGAAAATAGCATAATGAGACTGCATGAGAAAAGCTTCAACCGATAAAAAAGAGCCTCCTTGACAAATTTAAAAAACTTAGCTAACATTAGCTAATACAAATAAAAGGAGTTTATCATGACTGTAAATATGCATGAAGCCAAAACAAACCTTTCCAAACTCATAGCCTTTTTAGAAAAAGGGGAAGAGATTATTATTGCCAAAGCAGGTAACCCTGTTGCAAAACTTGTCTCTTATATTCCTAGTAAAAAAAAGAGAATACCAAATCTTTTAAAAGGACAAGTCATATTTTATGAAGATTTCAATAGTTCAAACGATGAAATTACAATGCTCTTTGAGGGTGGCTTCTAATGGCTAAATATCTACTAGATACACATATATTTTTATGGTGGATGAGTGATGCTGACCAACTAAGTAAAGAGGTTTTTGATATTATCTCTGATACTTCAAATCAAATTTATATCTCATCGGCAACTATTTGGGAGATAGCTATAAAAGAGGCATTGGGAAAACTAAAAGTAGATGCAGACTTAAATAGTGCCATAGAAGCCAATGGATTTATAGAGTTGAAAATCTCTGCTATTTGTGCTAATGCTACTAAAAACTTAGAACATATACACCGTGACCCATTTGATAGAATGTTAATTTCACAGACTATACAAGGAGATATGACACTTATTACAGTTGATAGGTATATTGTTCAGTATAAAGATGTAAAAGTTTTGAGTTTTAAGAAATAAGGGGGGTGACACTCACACCCCCAACATCAACTTCACCTTATTAAATATATAATCAGCCACATACTCCATATCACAGTCACAACAAGTGTCTATCTCATCTTCAAGTTTTGAACTCTTCTCTCGTAGAGGTTTTGTAGTAATAAAAAGATTAATTGTCCCTACAATCATAAAGTGAATTAACATCGGTTCAACATTATGAAAAAGATTTTGTCTCTCTCCCTCGTTTAAAATTTTACTAAGAAGTGCAAAGAGTTTTCGCATACTATCAAACATTACATCAGGAAGATAAGCACCACTGTTACTAAGCTCTCTAAGAAGTAGGGCAGGGAGGTAAGGGTGCTTTTCACAGTAGAGTGCATAGGTTTTAATAAATATCTTTAAATCTTCTAAAGGCTCTAAATACTCTTTGTCTTTACTAATGACTTCATTGTGTATAGAGTCTAATGCATGACTTAAAACAGCACCATAGAGTCCTGCTTTATTTTTATAGTAGTAAAAAATCATCGCTTTATTTACACCACATGCTTTAGAAATTTCCTCTGCTGTCGTGGCATTGTAACCATTGGTAGAAAAGAGCATCATGGAGGTATGAATAATTTTGGCTTTAGTGGCCTCTGAATTTCTGGTCTTTTTTTGCATGGGCTATCCTATTAACTATATGGTTAATTATAAAATTTAATAGCTTAAACTATTTCTATAAAATAATAAATCAGTAGACATTAGAGGGATATTCGTTATAATTTCCCAAAAATTAACACTTAAGGTTACTTCTCTATGCTTCATCTACTTGACCCACTACTTCTTGAAGATATTCAAAACCCTGAACATCCCTCAGATTTTATTGCAAGAGATTCGTTTGTTATTTTAGTACTACGTCTACCTGAACTTAAAGAGAATATTGTGCATGTTGTCTCTTATGCTTTTGTGATTCAAGAGGAGAGGGCATATATTTATGAGCGTAAAGAGAATAAGCTTAAAGAGTTAGGCTCTCTTGTTGAGATGAATAATTTTTTAGATAGTAGAACGGATGATTTAATTAAAGAGATAAAGCAGTATCATTATGAGATAGATGAGTTAGAAGAGAGTCTCTATGAAGCTAAATTAGATACCCATTTTATGCAAAAATGGTTAGTCTATAAAAAAGATATTTCACTTATCTATCGGCTTTTATTTCAGGCTGAACTCTCTTTTGAACTCTTTATTTCTCATCATAAACGTAACAATAGTAGCTCTTTTGAAGAGTTGGCTTATGCTGATGTTTATGAACATTTTAAACGGATTCAAGATTTAGCACAGATAGCTATAGATAAGCTTAATAGTTTTTATGATTTCTATAGAGCTAAAGTAGATGAGAAGATGAATAAAAACGTTTATTACTTAACACTTCTTTCAGGTATATTTTTACCTCTAACACTTATTACAGGATTTTTTGGTATGAATACAGGAGGGTTGTTATGGCTCAATGACCCCTATGGTACATGGAAAGCTATTGGGGTTGCTTTTGTCTTAGAGGTTATTTTCTTTTTTCCTTTTCTTTTTCAAAATATGAAAAAAGTTAGTAGACATAAGCGTTAATTAAAAGATTAAAATCTATGACCTTAAGGTCATAGAAAAGAAGTTTAAATAGTTACATGAGTAACGCTAATACAAGCTTCTAATGCAGATAGTTCATTAAGAAGTTTTTTAGTAATGTTTCCATCTACTTTTACGACAGCTAATGCATGAGCATTATTGTCTCTACCTAATCTAAAGTCTGCAATATTGAGTTCATTTTTAGAAACAATACGACCAATATCTCCCACAACACCAGGAATATCTGTATTTCTAAAGAGTATAAGTGTTCCTTTTGGCTCTAAATCAAGTTGATAACCATCTATATCAATAATTCGTTGAGCATGGTCACCAAATACAGTACCTGAAATTGTAAAATCACCATTTTCAGTTACTAATTTAATAGTTACTTTATTGGTAAATCCAGAAGTATTTTTAGCTTTCTCCTTAAGAATTTTAATATCTCTCTCTTGTGCTACAAATTCAGCATTGACATAGTTAACACTTTCAGCTAAAGATTCTGTTAAAATTCCAACCATTGCAAAGGTAGTTAATGAGTCAATATAATCAGAAACCTCACCTTTGGTTGTAATCTTAATACTTTTAACATGACTTCGTGTTGCTTGTGCTGAAAGATTTCCCATCTTTTGAACTAATTCTAAATAAGGACGTAAAAAGTCAGGAAGTTCACTCTCTTTAATTGGTAAATTTAAAGCATTAGGATAAGAGATATTTTTCCCTGCTTGAATAGCATTTTCAGCAGCTTGAATGGCAATGTTTTGTTGTGACTCTTTTGTATTTGCACCTAAGTGAGGGGTAACAGTAACATTATTTAGGTCAAGAAGAGGGTGTGAGGTTGCAGGTTCTTTGTTAAATACATCAATCCCTGCCATGTGAATTTTACCTGAAGTCAAACCTTCTAAAAGAGCCTCTTCATTATATAGTCCACCTCTAGCACAGTTAATTAGAACTACACCATCTCTCATCTTAGCAATCTCTTCTTTACCAATCATACCAATAGTCTCTTCTGTTTTTGGGGTATGAATAGTAATAATATCACAAGCAAGGATATCATCAAAGTTAGTAGTATAGGCAATGTCACAATCAGTAGCTTTTCTTGGGTCAATGTATGGGTCATAAGCTACCACATCCATCTCAAAGGCTTTAGCTCTTTTTCCTACACGAGAACCAATATTTCCAAAACCAATAATTCCTAGTTTTTTGTCTTTAAGTTCTGTTCCATACCAATCTTGTCTTCTCCATACTCTGTCTAACTTTAGGTTGTTATGAGCATAAGGAAATTGACGTACACATGAGAGCATGTGAGTCATGGTAAGTTCTACGGCTGCAATGGTATTGGCAGTTGGTACATTCATTACCACAATACCCTTTTTACTACAACCATCAATATCAACATTGTCAACACCAACACCTGCACGTACAACAGCTTTTACTTTGTCTGCATTGTCAAGGAAAGCTTGGTCAACATCGGTAGATGAACGGGTAATAGCCACATCAGCAAGGGGGATAATGTCTGAGATGAGCTTATCTTTAGGCTCATCTGCAGCATTAATTAGATTTATATCTGCATCATTTGCGAGAATATCCAACCCTGTTTGGTGGATATGGTCGCAAACTACGATAGTAATTTTAGACATAATTGTCAGTTCCTACTTTCTTTTAAAATCGCCAAATGCATCACCAAGAGTCATGCTGTCGTCTTGTTCTGCATTTAGTTTATCAAGTGCTTCACGCTCTTCTTGACGTTCAAGTCTTCTTACAGAAATTCTAATTCTATCATTTTTAGCATCAATGAAAGAGATTACAGCTCTGATAGTTTGACCTTTTTCAACTTCCTCTTCTTTAAGTGGTGCAAGGTCATCAAGTCTAAGAAGGGCATCAACACCAGGCTCAATAGATACAAAGATACCAAAGTCTTTTTTATCTTTAACAGTACCCTCTACAATATCACCATTTTTATGTTTTTTTGCAAAAGCAGATACAGGAGACTCTTGCATTGCTTTAATACTTAGAGAAACTTTACCTTGGTCTCTATCAATTTTAATGATTTTAACTTCAAGCTCATCACCTGCTTTACAGATATCTTTTGCTGATTGACCTTTGTCCCATGAAATTTCTTGGTTATGAAGAAGACCTTCAACAGCACCAATTTTTAGGAATGCACCAAAGTCTGTTATAGAAGAGACAGTACCTGTAATAACATCACCAACTCTATTAGCCGAAGCAAATTGGTCAATTGGTTTTGGAAGTAAGGTTTTTCTTGAAACTCTAAGTCTTCTTTGTTGTTTATCAATTTCAATAATTTCAACATCAATTACTTGACCAATTTCAATATAGTCTTTTGGATGTTTAACATTTTTTTCCCAAGATAGTTCAGATACATGAAGGAAGGCTTCTAAATCTTCACCTAAATCAACAAAAGCACCATAAGGTTCAATATTAGAAACAGTTACAGAAACAGTATCTCCAGCTCTTAATGTGTTATCAATATCTTTCCATGGGTCGAGGTTAGCTTCTTTAATAGAGAGAGATAGATGTCTTTTCTTTTTATCATAATCAATAGCAATAACATTAACTTCATCACCCTCTTTGTAGTATTTTGAAGGGTTAACAGGACCTTTGTGAGAGATTTGAGAGTAGTGAACAAGACCATCCATACCACCAACATCTACAAACATACCATAAGAGGTGATTTTTTTAACTACACCAACAACAACAGCTTTATTTTCTAATAATTTATCTACAATCTCTTGTGTTTCTGCTTTTTCACGCTCAATAAGTTCTTTTCGTGAAACAATAACACTTCCTTTTTCTTTGTCAACTTTAACAATAAGGGCTTTTACATTTTTACCAATTGGGTCAACTTTGTATGAGATATAAGATAGTGTTCTTGGCATAAAAAACTCTAGTCCTGAAACATCAACAACAAAACCACCTTTATTTTTCTTAGTAATAGTACCTTCAATAACATACTCTTGCTCGTCATCGTACTCTTCAATAAATTCTGCTAAAGCTACTCTTTTTTCTGCTAACTCATGAGAGACTATTGGTCGTTCTCCTCGTTGCCCTGTAATAACAACAGGAATTGTTTCACCCTCTTTAAAGAAAAGTTCTCCATCTTCATCTCTAATTTGGTCTAATGACATAAATGCTTCATTTTTACGACCAACATCAATAATTGCTTGGTTGTCTTCTTCTACTATTTTAACAATAACACCGTCTACTAAATCACTTTTTGTATCTGCTTTTTTAAACGACTCCTCGAGCATCGCTCCAAAATCTACGTCTTCAATTTCGATATCTTCGAATTTCATCATGCTTACTAATCCTTGCTTGTGCCTAATTTTGCGCTATTATACTCTTTTAAATTTAATTAATAATGAAAAAGTACCAATATATAGGAAGAG
>JALUKJ010000021.1 GCA_027056615.1 Campylobacteraceae bacterium
CTGTTATGTATATTTTACAATGAAAGATGCTTTTGTCTCTGTCTATAAAGATGGAAATTTTATATATTCTAAGTCTCTTGAGTACTCATTAGAGCAAATTTATGATAAATATTGTGCATTAATTGGTGAAAAAGTTGATAGAAAAGAGTTTTTTGAGATTTTAGATTCGGAGGGTCTAAAGACCACAAATTCAGAGTATCAACAGAATCTTATGAGGATTTTTGGAGAGATATTTTTACAAATTAATGATATTGTTATATATGCTAAACGTGCCTATAATATTGACCATATGCAAAAGCTATTTATTGGTTCAGTTAATAGTCCAATTATTGGTTTAAGTGACTATGGGTATAACTACTTAGGTATTCCTACGTTTAATTTAGATTTTAATTTTAATATTAAAAACGATGAATGGTATGTTGACCAACTTCAATATTTGATGTTAAAGACAGGTTTAGACTATATTGATGCTCCTCAAAAGGTAGTTAACCTTAGTGAGTATCCAAGAGCACCAATATTTGTTAAAAGAGCTAGTGGGCAGTTTATTTTGTCTATTTTAGCTTCAACAGTTTTAGCTGTTGGAGTACCCCTTTTTTATCTGATTCCTGCTTATACTCTACAGGGTTACAATATAAAATTAAATCATGATAATAAAGCTTTATCGGCTGAAGTATCTAAATATAAAAGCATTTTAGCCCAAAAACAGACGAAGATAAAAGCTAAGAAGAAAACTTTAAAAAAGTTAGAGAATATATTTGAAAGTAAAGCTAAAACATTGACTTCTATCTATAATAAAAAAGTAGATTATAAGTTTAAGTCTAACTATTTTTATATATTTTCTAAAGATTTAGAGAGATATCATCTTCATATTGAAGCACTCTATTCAGAGGGAAATAGTTTTACTTTACATCTTTTAAGTCAAGATGAAAAAAACATTACAAGATATATTAAAGATATTTCAAAAAAATATTTTGATGAGATAGAGTCTATTAACATTAAACGTATTGACATTAGTGCAAAAGATGGTCTATATCGAGGTATTTTAAAGGTGGTATATAGATGAAGGCATTAGTTAACTTTTTAAATGGACTAGATAGCTTCTTTGAGAATAAGTCAGATAATGAAAAGTGGATGATGATTGCTATGATAACGGTGATTATTGGATATATCTCTTATAGCTTTTTTTATCCTTTTGCCCAAGAGGAGTATAAAAAAGCACACAATAAAAACAATAGTTTAAAAAAGAGTATTTCAACTAATAAACAGTATCTTCAAAGTATTAGTCAAAATGGAGATAAGAACTATTTAGTAAATAAATATGAAAAAGATATTAAGAGTTTAGAGAAGAGAATTGAGAGTGCCAATGATGAAATTAGTTTTATCTCTACTAATTTAGATGAACTCTCTCCTCTACTTTTTAACAAGGAGAGTTGGTCAAAGTTTTTAAACTCTATTACAAAACAGGCAAAGAGTCAACATGTTTCTATTAACTATATAGAGAATGAGTATGTAAATAACAATGGTAGCTTTGGGCATGTATTACAGATTGGAGTAGGGTGTTTTGGAAGTTATAAAAATATTACAAAATTTATTAATCAGTTAGAGCGTTCAGTTTTGGTGACAGATATATACGGTACACACCTCTATTTAGATAAAGCAGATACTGTTGTTTCAGCCGATATTAACATTTCAGTATGGGGGATTAATCACTAATGAAAAAGATATTAATATTAATAACACTTAGTTTTTCTCTTTTAATATCAGGAAGTTTAAGTTCTGCCGAGATTTTGAATATGGTCTCTAAAATCAAAGAGGAGAGGATAGGTATCTCTTTAGCTAAATTAGATGGAACTTCTAATCCTTTTATTGTAAAAACCAAAAAGAAGGTAGAAGAGAAAAAAGAGGATAACGTAACAGTTTATATACCACCTCCAGTTGTAGAGAGAGTATATAAAGTTGATGCCATTTTAAATCATGCAGCTTTTATTAATAAAAAGTGGTATCGAAGAGGTGATGTGCTTGATGACTATAAAGTAGGGTATGTTTCAAGATATTCTGTCACATTAAAGAGTGAGAACGGAAAGAGAGTTCTCAAATTAGAAAGAAGAAAGAAATTTATTAAGTTAAATTAAGGATATAAATAATGATGGTTTTAAAAAATAGTTTAATAAAGTTTATAGTTGTAACCCTATTTATGAGTTTAAGTTCACCTGCTTATGCAAATCGTTGTGATACACAACTCTTTACAGCAACTCTCAATAGTGCTTTAACTATAGGTGATGTTGTAGAGAATTTAGCAGATGAGTGTTCATTAAGCTTAATTGTAAAAGATAGAGAGGCGAAGAAAAAGTTAGCCGATAAACTCTATTTTGTTAAGATGAATAATGCATCTCTAACAGAATTTTTAGATACGGTATTACGTGAAAATGACATATCTTATGAGTTAAGTGATAATAAATTAGAAATCTCTTATTTAACAACTAAAACATTTAAGTTTCATTATATTGCAGGAGATAGAAAGGGAACTAGTAATGCTCATGTAACTATTGCAAACTCAGGTAGTGCTGGAGGTGATTCAAAAGGAGGGTCTAAAGGAGGGTCAAGTGGTAATGGCTCTAAAACAGGTGTCTCTATAGAGAGTACTGATGATTTTAAGTTTTGGACAAAGATTGAAAAAGAGATTAAGAGTCTGCTTAATCGACCAGAAGACTCATTTAAAGCTCCTACACCAATTATTAATGCTGAAGCAGGAATGATAACAGTAACAGGTACAGCTAAACAGCTAGATAGAGTCTCTAACTATATAGATAATTTAACAACTCAATTGAAAAAGCAAGTCTTAATAGATGTTAAAATCTTATCAGTAACATTTGATGACTCTTATACTACTGGTATAGATTGGAATCAACTCTATAGTTTTCAAAATATGGCAATTGCAACAGCAACTCAAGTACAAAATCGTGTAGATGGTTTATCTGCATCTCTTGCTGGAGGTTCTTTATCAATTGGTGACTTGACAACTGGTAAAACTGAAGCTCCAAAAAGTGCAGGAGCTATTGTTACTAGAGGTTCTACACAGATTAATGATGTAGTAAAATTTTTAAAGACACAAGGTGATGTAAAATCTATTTCAAATCCAAAGATTTTAACACTTAACAATCAACCAGCACTTATCTCTGTTGGTAATGAACTATTCTATAAAATCACTTCAACCTCTACTATGCAAAGTTCTACAGGAGCAGGAACACAGCAGTCAGGTGAGACAATTGATTCTGTTTTTGCAGGAATTTTACTAGATATTACTCCAGAGATTTCTGAAGATGGAACGATTACACTTAAGATTAATCCATCTATATCTGATACCATAGATACGGTCTCAACCTCAACAACTGGAACAAGAAATATTCCACCAGATTTATCAAGAAAGCAGATATCTTCAGTAGTAACATTAAATGATGGTGAGCATGTAATTTTAGGTGGGTTAATCTCCTCTAAAACAGGAACACAAGTCTCTAAAGTACCTCTACTTGGTGATTTACCTCTTTTAGAGTATCTCTTTAAGAGAGAGAAACGTGTTAACAAAGTTGATGAGTTAGTTTTGATTATTACTCCACATATTATTAAAATAGATAGTGACCTCTCTTTAGAAGATTTGGGGTATAGAAAGCTAAGAGATGAAAAGTAAGTTTGAGGAGCTTAAAACAATTTTTATTGACAGTGTCGATAAAAATAACTATGTTGAGTTAGAGGCAGGAACTTATAACTACAATATTTTAGAGACCTCTTTACTAAAGCCATTAAAGATGATACTTCTATATGGTAAACCAGGAACTGGTAAGAGTATGTTACTTAATAAACTCTACCATAATTTAAAAGAGCATAGAGAGATTCACTACTTTGATGCACCTATTTTAAGTGAAAAGGCTTTTTTAAAAGAGATTTATGAGTCTATGTCAGGGCAGAGCATACCCGATAATATGCGTGTTAATTTTGATGGACTATTAAAATATTGTCAGAGTTTAAGAGATAAAAGAGAAATCGTTTTTCTACTTGATGAGTGTCAGCTATATAGTGAAGCTCTTATGGAAAAAATCCGTCTTCTATCTGATACACGTGTGGTTAAATTTGTCATTACACTCCATAAGACAGAAGATGAAGACATTATTGCAAAAGAGCATTTTAAGACACGTATTTGGGAAGTTATTGTTATGAAAAATGTTACGGAGTATGATTTGCAACTCTATCTTCAAAAAAAACTCATTAAAAAAGGTTTTATTGAAGTTTCAAATATGATAAGAAAAAAAGATATTAAATATATTCACTTTATGACAAATGGTAACTTTAGAGAGACCAATAAGTACCTATATACCATTTTTGATATTTATGAATATTATGAAAAAAATAGCCCACAAAAGATTTCATATAAAAAATTATCAAAAAAAATTCTTGAAATGGCAGCTATTAGATTAGGATATATTGATGCATAAAATAGAAGTGTTAGAGAAAAAGTGGTATCGCTATAGATTAAAAATGATAATGATTCCTTTAGGAAGTAGTGTTGTTACGGCTTTTATTGGGTCTGGAGGGTACTATCTTTATGATAAATATTATATTCACCATAAACCTATAACAAGAGTATTATCAGCAACTAAAGAGGCTAACTCTTCTGATATAAATATTGTTAAAGTAGCTAAAGTAGAGCCATTAGAAAAGTCTAATGATATTTTATTAGAGCCTATTATTCCTGTTATTGATTTGAAAAAAGAGGAGTCTCTTCACTATGCAAAAAAAAGTACAAATAGCTCTACATCTCATAAAAGATTAGTTAAGGCAAAGGCAAACACCTACTTGACAGCAAAAGAGTTAGCTTCAATAAGTAGTGTAGAGCGTAGAACTAGTTCTAAACCTTATGTAATGAAAAAAATAAAATTTCATTCAACGTCTGTTAATTATATAGAGACAATAAAAGAGAAGTATGAACACTCTCATAGTTCACGAGATGCACTTTTGTTGGCAAAGGCATTTTATAAAAAAAATGCTTATAAAGAGGCAGAGAACTGGGCATTAAAGGCGAATGAGATTAACTTTAAACTTGAAGAGAGTTGGCTTCTATTTGCTAAATCAAAAGCAAAGATGGGTAGAAAGCAAGAGGCAATTAATATTTTAGCAAAGTATTATACTAAGAGTAAATCATCAAAAGCTAAGGCACTTATCGGACAAATTAAAACTGGAAAAATATAATGAAACTAATAATAATTTTTTTGATGACAACATTTTTTTTATTCTCATCAAACCTTTCGACAATCTATAAGCTATATATTAATCAAGATTATAATAAAGCTTGTGATTATGGACGCAAGTATCTCTTTAAAAACAGAAATATAAATAATGAAAAGTATTTAACACTCTATGGACTCTCTTGTGTCGAGACAGATAATATTGACCGTATTTCTCTATCAATGATTCATCTTAAATCCACAAAAGATGCAAGAGCCAATGCTAGTTACTTTGGAACAATTTTACTCCAAAAACAGCTACTACTTCAAGCTCTAGTTGATAAAAAAGAGATTTATGATTTACATCTACCAAAGACAAACTTTGTACTCTCAAAAATATTTTACCTCTTTATGCAGAAAAAGTATACGCTTAAAAATGATGTATATAGATTTCAAGATGAGACAAAAGAGAATTTATCATATCAACTCTATATAAAAAGAGATAAAAAAGATAAGGTAAATATGATTATAG
>JALUKJ010000022.1 GCA_027056615.1 Campylobacteraceae bacterium
AGAGTGGGAAAAAGAGAATATTCCTGATACTGTTCGTAAAGAACGCTTGAAGTTTTTTAATAAGAATATCCAAAAACTGGAAATGGAGAAGTCGGCGTAGTGGGGGGTTTTCCACAGCCTAGGTCAGGGATATAAGCCGTTATAATGGCTAAATACTCATCTTTAGGCGTACATACTACATGAACAGGACGATGGTCAATATAAGCCATTAAGCAACTTTTACCTCGTGCGTCCTCTGGATAATCTTCAATAATCTCACCATACTCAATAACCTTTTCAACTTCAACTGTTGTTATCATCCTATCCAATCTTGACATCTATTTTATTGCATGAGGCAAGAATAAAATCTTTTTATTTTTGGCTATGAGTATCTCTTGTTTATTCATATTTTGATTATATCATATAAATGATAAAATAGTCTCTTGAACCTAAAGAGTCAGACCCAAAATAGATAACTAAACTTAAATTAAAATTATTTTATATAAAAAATATGCTACAGTTTGATAAATTTAAAACCTATACCGAACACTTACCCCATAAAGAGGCTCAGAGACCACACCAACACCATCACTATAATTTAAAACTACATCTAAAGAGTCTTTGTTTTTAACAATCTTAGAAAGTCCAAGCGATAGAGAAGTTCCTACATTATGGTGGTCATTAATAGCCATACCAACTGTTCCAAAAGGTTTCCAGCCGTGGTTAAAGCTATTTTCCCTAGAAGTTCCAACACTAGCCGAAACTCCAAACTCTGAAAAGTCTTGGGCAATAGTTGGTGTAAAGGTATTGTGTGAGATGTAGCTGTTGAAGTGAATATCTGGGTAGCCTAAACGTAAGGTATAGTTTGCACTTAGTTGTGTACTCTCTCCATCTCCTAAAAAATCTCCATTTTGTCTAAAGTAGTGACTCTTTTTATGTAAGAAACTAAGGCTTACTCGTGGGCTAATAGTGGTTAATAGGTTTACTCCTAATGTACTCTCCATTCCATCACGTTCTAAAATAGGTGTTAACTCACTTTTGCTATGGTATTTACTATTTAAAGTAATTTGAAAAGGCTGAAAGTTATAACCTATATTAAGTCTGCTACTTATAAAATTATCTTGACTATTGTTGTAGGCTAACGCAAAATCCCAAAGTAGTTTTGAACTACTATTTTTTAAAGCAAACTCAATATTTTTATTGGTTTTAGTTGGCTCTTGACTAGAGTTATATATTTCTTTACTTACAGTTATATTGGCTTTTAATTTTTGGTAGAGTCGCCATTGGTATCTAAATGATAATTTCTCTAAATCCAATAGAGAGCTTAAATGCTTTTTCTTTACATTGGTAATAAAATGAATATGTTCATCATTATTAATTTTTTCATAAGCCTCATTGAGTAGAGAAGTTTGGGCTAAACAGATATCTTTTATAAGTTGTTGGTACTCTTTGCTATGAGGGTTCTCTTTGAGTAGCTGTTGACTCCAACGTTTGGCAACATCTAGTTGTTTTAGTTGTAAAGCAGAAACAATTGAGACTAATCCAACCTTTTTTTGAAGTTGGCTATTTTGTTTTAGTAACGATAACTCTTCTTCAATTTTTATTTTAAAAGTTGAGTTTGTTTTTAGATTGTCAAGTAGTAACCATAAGTAAGATTGATGAGTTGCTATACGGTTGGGTGCTAACTTAAATGCTTTAGTATAAGCTTTTAATGCAAGAGTAATTTTATGACTTTGAACATAGTAATTTGCTAAAAGAAGCTGATATCCAATATTGCTACTAAGCTTTTCTTTCTCTTTTGTTTTTATGCTTTTTAGTACTTTTTGAAATTTTTTGAACTCCTTTTTATCACTTAAATAGTATAAAAGTGCTAGTAGATTGTTACTATTATGGGTTGTTTTCCACGCTTTTAGGTAGAGTTTATCTATCTTTTTACCCCTATTTAGTCCTTTCTCTAAAGCTATTAACCGTTCATAACCTGTAGAGTTAAGTTGTTGTTTTTCTTCAAATTTCCAAAGTGTTTTATATAGATAAGAATAATCTTTCTGTTGCCATGCAAGGTCGACTAATAAGCGTTTCTTTTTGAGTTTATTATGTTTATTTAGCTCTTTAGTAAGAGTGTATGCTTTGGAAAACTCTTTAATTGCCAATGCACGTTTAATAGCAACTCTTTGCAAAGAGGGATTAAGACCATATCTTCTTTTATACTCTTGGTAGAGTTTTAAGCCCTTTTTAAAGTGGCTATTATCAAAAGTAAAATGAATAGTTGCACCATATACCTCTTTGTTCTTAACTTTTTTTAGAAGTGTAGAGAAGTACTCTTCTGCTTTGTCTATTTCACCTGTAAAATCAAAGTACTTTGAGAGCTTTTTAATAAAACTATAATTACCTTTATCGATCTTATTTTTATATATTTCACCTAGAATTTGGTAGCTATTATTAATATTGCTATACTTTAACAGGTACTTTTCGTATTTACTATCTTTATACTTCTTATAACCTTTAATATTGAGTTGAGTTACATTTTTCATCTCTCCTAGCCATGTTGAGAGTTGAATACTTTTATCAAGATATTTCTCTTTATGAAAAGTTATTTCAGCATAATTTGAAATAGCTAGTGCTGGTTCTAACTTTGAGTTATAGATAAGTGCTTTAAGTGCTAAATTTATACTTTTTTCATCAAACTTTATAGCATACTCTTCAAATAGGCTATTTGAAAAGTAACTAGCTTCACTTAGTCGTCCTTGCTGTAATAAAGTATTGATAATGGAGTAGATATCGGAGCTATTTATGTTATTGTTCTCTATATAATCATCTATAAGACGTACGGTAGAGACCTTTGCTCCATCTTTGCTTTGTCCAAGAATATAGAGGATTGTATAGAAATATCTGCTTCTCTCATCTTGACTTTTAGCATTTAAAAAGAGTGTTTGAACTACATCATAGGCTCTTTCAAACTCCTTATGTTGAATTAAAGAGTTAATAGCATAATCTTGTAATTTTTTATCTATCTCTTTATAATTAAGCAGATTAATGAGATGTTCATAGGCATCTTTTTTATACCCTAAATTGTTTGCAAGATAGTAGCTTATTTTCTCTAGTTCATAATCTATAATTTCAGGTCTCTCTTGCATAAGTTTTTGGAGTGAGATATATTTTAAATAAGTGTAGTCAATATTTGTTGACTCTGCATAGAAAAATAGATTGTCTCTATTTTTTCCCATAAAATTATAGTATTTAAGAAGCATATCTTTAAGCTTTCTTAACTCTTTTTGATTTGGAGTTTGAAAGTATATATCTTTTTTTAGTAAATACTCTGTTTTATAGAGTTTAGTTAGTAATTTTTTATCTTTTGTTGTTTTAATTAAATCACTATTAAGTACTAATGCTTTTTTAGTCTTTCCCATATAGTCATATTTTTCAATTAGTAACATTTTTAGTTTAAGATTGTCAGGGTGGTAAAGTAACAAGCTCTCTAGGTAATTAATAGAGAGATTTGTATGTCCTTTAGAACTCTCTAAAAATGCCTCAATATCATCTTTTGGAAATAGTAGATACAACACAAATGCAAAGACAATAACAATTGCCCCAATCTCTTTTAATGAAAGTATGGAGGTGCTAGTATCGTGGTTATTGACACTTAAATACAACCGTTACCCCTTTTTTACTCTTGGAACTTAAAAAAAGTTTATGATGATTATGTCTGCTTTTTATGGTAATATTGGTTTTAAAACTACACCCTTTTGGTAAGTAAAAGTTTGCCTCTATGGGCATATTTGCTCTAAGCTCAAAACTATTATTTGCTACTCTACTTACCCATCCATTAGAGTCAATAAGATAGGGTGATGAGGTCTTTTTAGCTAAGATAATTTTGTACTCTCCACTACTGTCTAAAGTAACATAAGTAGAGTTGTTATCAAAGTTAAACCCTGCTACTCCTTTGCTCTTTTTCATATCAATATAAATTTTTTTGTCAAAGCGAACACTACGTAAAAAACCACTATTGCATACCTCATATCCACCTTTAATCTTTGCAATAGCTGTTCTATAAAAACCTCGTCCTTTTTTGATATATTGAGAGGTATAGAGTTTAGATGTTTTCTGTTTCATTACCCACTCATAGACCTCTTTTAGAGCATTAAGTGAAGATAGTTTAGAGCCATAGTAGTAGTGATAGTAGAGGTCAATTGGTTTAAGTCGATATGGTCTGTTAGTCATTTTATATGTCTCTATAACATTTCTAAAACCCCAAAATGGTCCTAACCAATCGTTAGTATAGACATTCTCATCTTGTTCACCTGTATATATTTGCCAATACTCTCCACGCTCTATTCCAAAAGGGGCAATATAGGCAAGAGTTGGATTTTTCTTTTGAACAGTAGTATCTCCACCATTAAGGCTAAGAATCCCTTGTCTTTCAATATAGGCTAAAATATCTCTAGTGGGTTGACAATCTCCTGACCAAAAGAGAAGTTTCTCTTTTTGTTTACTCTTTGGAGCAAATGAGAGTGCATAGTTAATACTTCCTATAGTCTCTTTTTGTAAAGAGAAGTAGTAGTTTTTAATAGGAAGATGAAAATGTTTTCCTACCTCTGGTGACCTATTTTTAGGTAATACTGCCTTTGCCCAAAAAAATGGGTGTGAATAGGTATGACTTGCAGGTTCAATCCAAGGTATAGCGTAAAGTTCTCTTACATCTTTTTTGAGTCTTTTAGTTAGTTTTGGAAAAATCTCCTCTATCTCCCCTTCAATAATGGATACACTTTGAGGTATTTTATACTTTTTAAATATTGGCTCCATAAGATACTCAATAGCTAGTATATCCATATTCATACGTACACGCTCAATCGAACCATCTCCATCAATATGCACAAAGAGTATTCGTCTACCTGCCTCTGTAGTTGGGTCAGGCATAGGAATATCCTCTAGCTGTAAAGCCTCTTTTAGAAATTTAAAAGGGTTAATACTCCAATAGTTAGTATTGTCAATATCTGTTAAAAAGCTACTACTAATAGCATATCCACCCCAAGGAGTAATGGCTATGGGTTGGCTTTTTTGCCCATTTGGGTAAGTTGTCTCTATAATGGCTTTAGAGTGTGAACCTTTAATAAGTGTTGACTCAAAATCGACCGAAGCAGGTATCTCATAGGGTTTAAAACCATTGTGATAGTTAGTATGAACATTAGAGGTAAATCTGTTTTTATTTTTCTTAACACTTAATCCAAATCTTTTTAGATTTTGATTGTTTTTTTCAAAAATAAAACTATTAAAAAAGAGTATTTTAACTCCTTGTTGTTTAACTTTTTGAGTCCATTCATAGATTTTATCATCATTTTTAGTATGTCCATTTGACCAAACCACTACAGCGTGATATCTGTCTTCAACATGTTGAGGAAGCTCTTTAGTCGAGATGTCATAGAGTATAGGAATATATCCAAAATGTTCAATAGGCATAGAGATAGAGAGATGAACATCGGAATAGATAGAATTATGCTCTTTAAAAGCAGAAGAATTAAATAAAATAAGTATATTTCGCCGAATACGCTCCACTTCACATTCACCTTGCTCTTGAAGTAAGCCATCTGTAACATAAGGGATAATTCCAAGCTTTTTAATCTTTTTAGCAATTTCCAGTCGCTCTTTAGTTGAACCATTACTATAGTCTATAGAGATGATATCTAAACCATATTTTTTTGCCTCTTTAAGTCGAGCTAAAATCCATTTATAGTCTGCTTTAGGAACTTTACCATAACTCTTAGTCGCATTATCATAACGAGAGAGTAGGCTCTCTGCTACAACAGCAGATACATCGTTATGAATCTTATCAAGCAGTTCAAACCCACGATTTAAAATAAGCTTTGATTTTGGGTACTGTTTATGAAGTTTATGAATAATCTCAATTAATGCCTTTTGTTGATGTTTAAATAGTTTTTTGTCTTTGGCTGTTACATGGTAGGCATCCATTGTATCTAAAAAGAAGTTTCTATACCCCTTTTTATAGAGTGAAGCAACACGCTCAAAGATAAAGTTTTGATACTCTTTATTGCGTAAATCAGCAATAAGAGAGTTCCATGTCTTGTTTTTAGAGATAACCCATGATTTTTTGTAAGGGGTTTTAGTCTTTCTCCAAGGTTCAATCTCTCCTACACTTACATAGGCTACCATCTTTTGAGGGTATCGAATAGCGTAGATATTATCAATAGCATCAGCATCCACCACTATTTTATCATAGAAGTTAATAAAAGTATCATCAATATTTTTACTGTAGATAAACGCATAACGATTGTCAGCAAAAACTCCTGAGAGTAGTAGTAAAAAAAGTACTAGTACCCTATTGCAACATAAATGTTTGATAATCTAACTCCTGTAAAATTTTATTTAAAGTACGAATGGAACTCACAAAAAGAATAAGTAGTGCAACGCTATAACCATAACCGTAAAAGTAAGGTCCCATCTGAATACTTACCCATGTAAGTAGTGCATTAAGTAGAACAAATGCCAAGGTATAGAGTAGTGCCTCTTTTTGTTTATCAAGATAGTAAAGATACGCCAAAATAGACATAAACCCAAGCTGTAACTGAACACCAATAACATCTACATAAAATAGAGGTAGATATAGTTTAGGTAGAGAAAATAACTCAAAAATGGTCTCTGCACTTAAAAAAAGTAGAATATTGAACATACCCTGAACAAACAAAATTTCTTGGATAGAGCGAGTAACTGCATTTATCATCTGTTGTTTATGGTACTTAATTTGGCTCAAAGCACTATGTTTATTGATAGCACGGTAGAACTGCTCATAAGATTTGGCAAAGTCTACTTCTAGCCTAAAGAAGAAAATAGCCATACCAGGGATAATAGAAAGGTATGCTAAAAAGATAGGAAAATCATACACCATTGAGGCATGAAGCTTACCAATAACTATATATCCCACAATAGGAGAGAACCAAAAGATAACCTTGTCAATCCAAATGGCTATATTGTAGAACATTCCAGAAAAACCAAGTTTCCAGTAAAATTTACCATAGATATTTTGAAAAGCATCAAAACGAATAAATCGATTATTTGCTTTATTATAAGATGGGTAGTAGTAGATAATCCCCAAAAAGAGTAAAATAAAAAGTAGGGAGTTTCCAATAATAAAAGCAATAAGAAGTCCAAGAATCCCAAAATCTCTAAGAAGATAAGCAACAAGATAGATAAGTGCATATCCTGCAAGATAGAATAAGATAACCTGTTTATATAGCTTTAGACTTGCTGCTAAAATATTTGCAATCCAAACACAAGAGAGAACAATAAATAGCGTTACATAGAGCAGAACAAAAAAATTACTCTGTGTATCAAAGAGGAAAATTGCTAATGGTAGAGAGATAATTAACCCTCCAATAATGGTTAAAATAATTATCCCTAAAAAATTCGGTAAGATTAAGTAGTGCCTCTTCTCATACATTCTATCGGCAATAAAACGGGTAAATGGAAGCTGAAAAAACCCTGTATAGACCGAGCTTAGGGCTAAAGCAGAGACATAGGTAACCGAAGCCTTCAACATAGTTTGAGTTGGGTCTTGGGTATGGTATAGGTAGATATTTGCAAGACCAATTCCCAAGATAATAATCATCGAAATAACCCAAGGACCAGAACTTAAAATTGCCGAATATCCAAAGGTTTTAAGGACAGCCGTTAGTGTTCTCTCTCTTAAAATCTGTTTTAACTCAAAACCTATTCCTGCCATTAGCTATCCTTTTTAGGAACCGATGGCTTTAGCCCCGATTCCAAAGAGTTTTTAGATAACTTTAAGCTCTCAAATGTATCTTCATAAACCTTTTGATAAGTATCTAAAAAAAGTTCTTGGGTATAGAAGGTATTGACTCTTTTTATAGCAACCTCTTGTGCTTCTAACCATCGCTCTTCATTGCTAAGTAGTTCAATATAACCATTTGCTAAAGCTTCAGAGTCAGCAATGGGGCAAACGACACCTGCACTTCCTAATGCTTTGTCCTCTTCATTTTCACCACCATAGATTAGCTCTTCACACGAACCAACATCAGTACTTACACAAGGTACTCCTGCTGCGAATCCCTCTAAAATAACCAAAGGCATACCCTCACTAATAGAAGTTAGAGTTAAAATCCCACTTTGAGGTAAAATTTTAGATATGTCTTGAAAACCTAAAAACTTAATATTCTTTTTCACATCGAGTATCTCAATAAGCTCAAAACACTCTTGGGCATACTCTTTCTCTTCATCGTCAGGGCCAACAACCCATGCTTCTACATCAGGCAAAGTATTGGCTGTAATACGAATGGCTTGAATAAAGGTTTTAATATCTTTAATCGAAACCACACGACCAATAAGAGTAATAACTTGGGGAATCCCCTCTGGGCGATTTTCAATGGTTTTACCCAACTTTTCAATATCGACCCCATTAGGAATAACACGACAGAGTTTAGGGTCAGCACCATAGGCAATTTGTGTATCTTTAGCCACTCCAAAAAGAGACAAAATAGGGTTAGCACGGCTATAGCTCATCTTTCCAATTCCTTCAAAAAAACGTACCCACATACTCTGAATATAGTTAGTTGCCGAGGTATCTCTAAATATATCTAGTTTAGTATATAGATTTAGAGAAGAGGAGATAAGGTCAATTTTTCGCTCTTTGGTATAGATACCATGTTCGGTTAAGATAAATGGTTTATTAGTCTCATTCGCAATCAGTGTTGAGAGAAACCCTGCATAACCTGTTGATGGCGAGTGAACAATCTTCCCTTTGTCTTTTAATAGTTCTGCTAGTTTTGCCATCTTCCAGATAGGAATATGAATACTTCGTACAGACCAAAAGTAGTCTAAAAAAGAGAGGTCACTGGCATTTTCTTGGTTCATATTGCATATAAAATACCACGCCTCTTTACTATAGAGAAAGGTTGATTCATTAATTTTGTTAAGATAAAAGTCAAGATTTTTAACCTCTTTAGGAAAGCTCTCCTGACTCTTCTCTTCTCTAAACCACTGGTATAGTTTTTTTACCTTTTCAAAATCCTCTACTGAACCATTCTTCTCTTTAATAGGTGGTTTCTCCCCCTCATCAAACATAAAAAGCTCTACAACATAGACCAAGTTCTTAGGAAACTCATAGAGAGGTTTTGGAGGGTAGTCAGCTTTTCTACTTCCAATAAACACCACTCCAAACTTATATTGAGGTAGTCCTGTAATAAGTTGTGCAATCCATGAAGCAACTCCACCACGAACAAAGGGATAGGTTCCCTCACAAGGTATCAAGATGTCAAATTCACTAATATCATGTAGAATTTTCATTAGTTACTCCACATCTTAACAAGAGGCTTTAGACGAATATCAATCTCAAAGTGTTCATTTGAGATATAGTTACTCACCTCATTATACTTTTGTTGTTCAAATCTAATCTCGGCTAAAAAAGTAAAGATAGCCTCTTTAGGTATACCTAGCTCAACAGCTCTTAAAAAAGCTTCCTCTGCCTCTTGATATTTATTATTAAAGAGGTGAATTTTGCCTAAGAGTACAAAGGCTCGTGGATGTTTAGTTATCTGTGCCAAGGTGTTCTCTATCTTTTTGGTATAAAATCCAGAGAGTTTGTCACTCGCCACCCCATGAAAGATAAACTGCCAATAGGTCAATGCCAACTCGTATAGGTGTTGATTTTTCTCTTTCTTTGTCGATGAATTTTCTATCTTCTCTTGTATATTTTTAATTTGTGTATTGAGCTTCTTTTCAAATGAAGATATAAGTGCAAAAGCATATAGACGTGTCTCATCAGAGCTATCGGCTAAAAATTTTTTGATTTTACCAATGTTCCCTTCGGCATTACTATCGTATAGAATACTTAGAGACTTTATCTTCTCATCTGTAGATATGGCTTTTGTATGCTCTCCATCTATGGTTAAAATTCCCTCTTGAAACTTACTATTAACCAAAGGAAACTCTGAGAGATGGTCTTCAAAAAAGACCATCTCATAGTCTGGTTGACTCTCACGATGAGTTGCCCAAGAGAGACCAAACATCATCATGACGATGGTAAGTAAAATCCCAATATATAGTAGCCCAACATTAATGACTACAAAAAAAACAAATACCTCTTTTTTATATTTTTTAAAACGTTTTGGCATAAACTGAACAAGTAAAAAGGAGACTAATGCCCAAAAGAGTACTTCAAAAAGAATAAAATATAGTAGTGCATGAGTTGAATTTTGCTCTAATAAAAGTGAAGATAGAGAGTGTAAAGTGATATTAGTTAGCACAAGAAAACTCCTCTAATAGAGTGTTGAAGTTACGAACACTTGTGTGTTTTTTCTTTAAGCTCTCATAATCTTTTATGGAGAGTTGTTGCTCTAGTGCTTTATCAAATTTACGCATTCGTAATCGATTCTCTAACGCATACTCTAGCTCTTTGGACTTTTGATACATGGCAGGGTTAGAGACAAAAGGAATCAGAATAAAGTGAACATAGTTATCTTCACACTCCAAAGCAATTGATTGGTCAAGAATTTCTAAAATATCATTGTTATATAGAAAATCAGCTATCTCTAGGTGTAGATTTTTATTAGTTGTAGCCATTACATAAATACGACTGTCAATATTAAACCCATTCAAAATATTGTTGAGTCTTGCTACCTCTAGTTTAAAGTCTACAATATCTTGACGTTCATGGTTTTCATTCTCTAATGCAATGTTTTCTTGTCTACTGTTGACAATTCTGTCTAAAGAGGCACGTTTTTTGTACTCTGTCCAAATATAATTAAAGACAACATTTATTTTTAAGAGGGTATCTTCATGGTAAAAGAGAAATGGAATCTCTTTAATAATCAAAAGTGCAACAACATTATCACGCTTATCCATAAAAGGAATAGCATATAGGTAAGAGGTCTGCTCCTTATTCTCTAAGTCATTTAGATAAACAGCTCTCTTTTGAGTAATTGCCTCTTGAATTAATTTATCATTTGGGTCAATTCGCTCATCTATATTACCAATAGAAGCAAAAGGATGCTTAGGCCTACCCTTTTTAATTCTCCAAATCATAGCAGAGTTAACAGCAAAAAACTTCTTAAGAACACGAAGGGTATTTTTTGCACTCTCTGTAGGAATATTATGCTCTGAACTCTCCAAAATCTCAGCAATAACAAACCGAAAGGAGGCAGGTTGAATAATATAAATTGACTCCAATTTATCATGAGAAATTTTTAGTGTAAAAAAGGCATTAGTTAGCTCTTTGAGTCTTAGTTGTAGATAGTTGGTTTTTACCTTATATTTGTCCATCTTACTATGAAGATTGGAGAAGAAAAGACCAAAAAGAAAGACAAAGAAGAGGTTTTCTAAAAGTACTGAGGTAAAAATAGGGTCATCTTTATAGGTAAAAAAGGAGACTACAGCAAAGTTTGTCCACATAAGTAGCCCCATGTTGAGTCCATAGAAAAGGGTTATAATAGCCAACCATAAGATTAAAAAAGAGAACTCATAATGTACCAAAAGAGGGTCACTCTTGTCAAAAAAGTAGCCCCCTACAACAATGATAAGAGAGAAGCTTATAACCTCAAAAGCTTGAACAAAGGCTGATTGTTGTTTAAGTGTCATGGTTTAGTCTATAAATTTTGGAATAAGCTCGGAAGCTATCTCTTGAGCAACAACACCAATTGATTTGTTTCCCCAACCACTCTTAGCACCAACAGAGTTAAAAATTACATTACCACTCTTAAGCTCTATAATTTTAATGCTATAACTAACTACAGGTTCACCATCTATTCCTGTTTTATAACGCCACTCTTGCACTTCACCTGTTACAAGGTAGTCAGCTTTAAGATTTTTTGCTTTTTGGGTTTCCTCTTTTAAAAACCCTATTTTACTCTGTTTAAGAGATTTTTTTTCATCTCCCTCAACCAAAGATACTAAAGAGAGCTTCTCTTTTGATAAAACAGATTCAACAATAGAAGCTGTTTTAAGACCAGCCATAGGTGTTTGAGTATAGTTCCAAAATGAACCAACAGCATAAACTTTGTTGTGAGGAAGTTTAATATTTTCTTTATGAACAATAGAAGAACAAGCAATAAAAAATAGCGTAAAAGAAAGGGTTAAAAGTTTTAACATAAAAGTAGGCTCCCTATAAAATTAAAAAATATGCTTTATTTTATAGAGTTATACTTAACTTTTTAAGAAAATTTTAGTTTGTTACTTAGATGTATACTTTTTCCTAAATCTTTGTAACATAAGTCATAAAAAGATACACTTTTTTATGATTTATTGTTGAAGATGAGTAAGTTTTACTCTTCTTCACTATCCTTAATGTCTTTGGTATCCATGGTTAACATACTTGTAATTCCAAGAGCCTCTTTGACTTTTGCTTCTATTTCATCACGAAGTTTGGTATCTTCTTTAAATTTTTTCTTAACATTCTCTTTCCCCTGACCAAGTTTCCCCTCACCATAAGAAAACCAAGCACCTGATTTGTCAATAATATCAAGTTTTACCCCATAGTCTACAAGCTCACCCTCTTTAGAGATACCCTCACCAAACATAATATCAAACTCTGCTTGTCTAAATGGTGGTGCTACTTTGTTTTTAATGACTTTAGCTTTAACACGGTTACCAATTTGCGATTCACCCTGTTTAAGCGTAGCAATTCTTCTTACATCAATACGTACAGAAGCATAGAATTTAAGGGCATTCCCCCCTGTAGTAGTCTCTGGACTTCCATACCCCATCATTCCAATTTTCATACGAATTTGGTTAATAAAAATTACGGTAGTATTTGTTTTATGAAGTACCCCTGTTATCTTTCTTAGTGCTTTAGACATTAAACGTGCTTGAAGACCTACTTGCATGTCTCCCATCTCACCCTCTATCTCTGCTTTTGGAGTTAATGCTGCAACAGAATCCACAACAATCACATCAACAGCACCCGAACGTGCTAAAGTCTCTAAAACATCAAGCGCTTGTTCTCCAAAATCAGGTTGAGAGACTAAAAGGTTTTCAACATCTACTCCTAAGTTTTTAGCATAGAGTATATCAAGAGCATGTTCAGCATCAATAAAAGCACAAATCTTTCCATCTGCTTGAGCCGAAGCTGTAATTTGTAGTGCCAAAGTGGTTTTACCTGAACTCTCTGGTCCATAAATTTCAATAACTCTACCTTCAGGCACACCTCCAATACCTAGTGCCATGTCTAATCCAATAGAACCTGTACTAATAGCTGCAAGTGGTTCAATGACTTTGTCACCAAGACGAACTACTGTTCCTTTTCCAAATGTTTTATCTATCTGTTTTAGTGCCATATCTAAGGCTTTTTGTTTACTTGCATCCATTGCCATATTGAACTCCTAATGTATAAAGTATTTCTTCCTTGATATTTTAGTGTAATTTTTTGAATTGACCTAGAAATATGTCAAATTGTAATCTTTTTTAATCATTCTACCGTTTACGCATAATCAAATAGATGAAAAAAGGCCCACCCAAAAATGCCGTAACAATTCCAATAGGAATGTCTGAATTTGTTCCCAAATTCCGAGCAATAAGGTCACTCAAAACCAAAAATAACCCACCATAAAAGAAGATAGGAACTATAAGCTGTTCAGCCGATTTTTTCTGAATGCTTTTTAAAATATGAGGAATAATCAACCCCACAAATCCAATAGGTCCAGTTAAAGAAACACAAACCCCAACAGCCAAAGAGACAGCAACAAGTAAAATGGTATTGACCCTTTTAACATTGACCCCTTTTAGGTAAGCATAATCATTAGATGTAAGTAGCAACTTTAGCTCTTTTTTGTAAAAAAGTGAAAGCCCAAGTAGCCCAAAACTTGTTAAAATAATAGGTAGTGTCTTCTCCAACCCCACCACATCAACCGACCCCATGGTAAAATGGATAATCTCAAAACTCTGTGACTCATCACTAAGATAAAATAGAATCATCAACGAAGCATTATAGAAAAAGGCTAAAGCAATTCCCACCAAAAGCAGAGCATTGGTCTCATAGGATTGAAGTTTAAGCGTCATTCCAAAGAGAATAAGCACGGTTAACAATGCTCCCAAAAAACCAAAGAGAGAAAGTAAAGAGCTAAACCCAAAGACAATAGCAAACGCCACCCCAAGAGTAGAACCTGTTGCTACACCAAGAGTATAGGGCGTAGACATTGGGTTTTTAAAAACAGACTGAAAAATTAGCCCACCAAGCGATAAAATTCCTCCTGCAAAAAAGGCTACTAAAACACGAGGTAGGCGAATGTCCCAAAAAAGTTTGTGGTCTACGGTTGTGGGATTGGTTATGTTATTTAGTTCTAGAGGGATTTGTCCGTGGAATGGGGATAGGAAGATGATGGTTAGGGCTAATAAATAGGTTAATATTTTCATTAAAAATCCACCACCAAAAACTCCTCAACCATCTTAACGGAAGAGCCAAAATACTTATCAAGATTAGAATCATTAAAAAACTCTTCCGAACTTCCAAAAAAATCAACCTCTCCCTCTTTTATAAACAGCACATCATATCCTAATCTATAAGCTAAGGTAAGGTCATGGGTAATAATAATTTTACTCTGAAATAGTCCACTTTTTAGAAGTGAAAAAATATCTCGGCTCTTGTTTGGGTCAAGGTTGGCTGTGGGTTCGTCAAATATGGTTATTTTTGCATTATGAAGTACTGCTGTAGCTAACATGGTGAGTTGCTGTTCACCTGAGCTTAGTTGTTGGCAGGATTTGTTTTTTAGATGTTCAATTGCTAAGAGTTTAAGTAGTTTTTTTGACTCTAGTAGCGTATGGAGTCGGCTTAGGTCTAAGTACTCACCAAGGGTAATGTATTCGTCAAATATCTCTAGTTTAGCAGGAATATAGTTAATGAGTTTAGTTCTCTCTTTGGAACTGTAGTGAGAGAGTTGTTTTCCAAAGAGTTTAACTGATGATGGGCTAATACCACAAAGGGCTTTGGCAAGGGTTGATTTTCCTGCACCATTAAAGCCTAAGATGAGTAGGTTCTGTTTTGGTTTAAGTGCAAATGAGATATTTTTGAGGATTTGATTGGAGTAGTTATTGATTTGTAGCATTATAATCCTCTAACATTGTTCTAAAATCTTGCAAAAACAGAACCAAACGGTCACTTGGAATTCCTGCATAGATGTGTGAGTTGATATATATACTTTTTGTCTTTGACGCATTAATAGGTAGCTCTAGCCACGGTTTTATAAGTGCTTCATTATTAAGTCCATCATCTTGATAACGTGCTAAGAGTAGAACAATGTCAGGATTACAAGCGATAATATTTTCCATATTTAAGATGGGTTGTCCTTTACGGTTGGATTGTAGGGCATTGGTGTTGTTGCTTTCATTGATAATCTCATCATAGTATAGGTTTTGACCAGCTACAAAAACCTGTTTCTCTAAGGTTTGGTTACGTCCAAAGACAATAAGGATTTTTTTATTGGTTACAATATTTTGGAGTTTTTTACGCTCTTTGTTGATGTTATTGACTATCTCTTTGGCTTTTTCTTCTTTTTTTAGTCGTTTTCCAATTTCTAAAATGGCTTGGCTAATGCTTTTTAGGGTATCTATTTTAATAACTTTTGTCTTAATGCCTAAACGTTTAAGTTTGCTACTTAGCTTTGTGTTGTTGTTTTGCATAATAACAAGTGTGGGTTTTAGGGCTACAATTTTTTCTAAACTAGGAGAAAAGTAGCCACCTACTTTTGGAATTTTATCAGAGGCTTTTGGGTAGTGTGCGTAGGTTGTGTTGCCTACGATTTGTTTACCTGAATTAAGTGCGAAGATGATTTCGTTGATAGCAGGGCTAAGAGCGATGATGCGTTCGTTTGCATTTAAAGAAAAGATTAAAAAAAGGAATAAAAATATTTTTTTCATATTGAGCCTGTAGGTCGGGTTGCCCTCATCCCGACAAATATTTAAATATTAAATCTATTCCACTCACTCGTTCCCACCGTCTCGGTAGGAATGCATAGGAGAGCTATTTTATTAAACAAAGTTTTTTGTAAATTAAATTCCAATATGCATTCCCAACGAGGACGTTGGGAATGAGAGTAAAATGGGTTTTTGATTTATGCGAATTGATGTCGGGATGAGGGCAACCCGACCTACGCAATTAATACGTCAATTTCATCCCTGCATAAACAGCTCTTGGGCTTGTTGCATAACCATCTACTGTTTGGTAGTATTTATCTGTAATGTTATCTACTTTTCCATAAAAGCTTAGGTGTGGGTCAAATTCATAGTTGGCTGTGAAGTTAGCAATAGTATATTTACCTGTTTGTGTGCCTTTCTCATCATCTAGTGAGTATCGTTCACCTACATACTCACCATTTACTCCTAGATAAAGCTTATCTATACCATAGTAGTCTAAAGCCAACTTAATACTATCTTTTGGTATGCGACTAAGTCTCTCTTCTTTTGCATTTTTAGCATCTGTGTATGTATAAGATGAAGATATTAGAAAATCATCA
>JALUKJ010000023.1 GCA_027056615.1 Campylobacteraceae bacterium
ATTATGTAATTATATTTTAAATTATGTTAATAGGTCAAAAAAGGTAACAATGAAAATTTTAAAAAATTTAAATATATTATATGTTGAAGACGAAGATGCTATTATTGATAAATATGCCTACTTTTTAGAAGAGCTTTGTCGTGAGGTACATATTGCACGGGATGGTGAAGAGGCATTTTATTTATATGAAGAAAATAATATACATATTATTTTGCTTGATTTACTTATTCCTAAATTAAATGGTATTAATTTAGCTAAGAAAATCCGTAAAATTGATGATAATGTAGCTTTAATTGCATTAACAGCTCATTCAGATAGAGAGATTTTACTAGATATTATAGATTTAAATTTTTCATCTTATTTAATTAAGCCTGTTGGACGTTCAGACTTGATGAATGCACTACTTAAGGTTTCCAAAAAACTTGATAGCAGTAAAAATATCCCTCTTCCTTGTGATTGTTCATGGGATGATAAGAGTAAAACACTTTTTTGTGGAGAAGATACGGTGAGTTTAACCAAACGAGAATCAAAACTATTTGAGCTTTTGGTAGCTAAAGCAGGGGTTCCTTGTTCAGATGATGAAATCTTTTTTTATGTTTGGGGAGATGATTTTAACAAAGTTGTCACTAATTCATCTATTCGTACATTGGTTAAAAACTTACGTAAAAAGATTCCACAAGATTTAATTAAAAATCAATATGGCGTAGGGTATAAGATTAATTTTTAAATATGTTGTTGCAGGTATTTAGCAACTCCATCTTCATCGTTACTCTCTTTTAAAATAATATCTGCCTCTTTTTTAACCTCTTCTAAAGCATTAGCAACAGCCACGGCATTTCCTGCTAGTTTAAACATTCCAATATCATTAATGCTATCTCCAAACACTGTTGTTTCACTAATATCACTATTGAGATACTCATGAACTTTTATTAATGCATGAGCTTTATCGGAAAGAGGATGTAGTATTGTTAAAAAATAGCATTTCATATAGTTTTCAGGTGAAAGTTTGACCTCTATTTGAGAGCCAAAAACTATTTTAAGGTGAATTGAGAGTGGACGAAGTAGGGACTCCTCTCCCATATATACGAGCTTTAGGGTATCTTTATCACCCTCTATTCTCTTTTTATGAATAATTCGTTTATCGCTAGTATAATGATTTTCAATAAGAAATTTTTGATGATAGTTTAAAATAGGAGGAATATCAAAACTCTCATCTAAAGTTTTTTTATCTTTAAGGGCAATAACATAGGGGTAGATACCAAATCTACTACTCTCTTCTATAATAGCATCACTAAGCTCTTTAGATAGCGTATTTAGTGAAATAAGTTTTTTATCAGTAGTAATAACCATTGCACCATCAAGCAAAATAAGAGGAAGTTCAAGCTTCAAATTTTTTAAAAACTCTTCTGTTTTAGAAAAACTTCTAGCAGTTGCTACACTAAGTAGGGCATGTTTACTCTTCTCATTCCATATCTGTTTTGAAAATGGGCTGACGGTTTGGTTACTGTGTAAAAAGGTATGGTCTAAATCCGTAATAAAAACTTTTTTCAAGAAGGCTCTCTTTTTTAGAGTATTATATCCAAGAGTTAGCTAAACTTTGTATATGGAAACATTAATGCAAATAATCATTGTAATGATAGTTTTAGAAGTTTTTGAGATTTATATCCAAAAGGCAGATACTCTAGGAGAGATGATTGAAAATTTATATCACTACTATAATAAAAATATTTTTATTTTCTTTTTAATCCATCCTACTTTCTATTATGTTTTAGGTGTTACACTATATTTTGACACTTTTAATTTTTATAGTATTACTATTTTAGTATTCAAAGGATTTGACCTATTTTTTAAAATGGAGTTGATTAAACAGCGATATTATGAACCTGTAATGGATGTTGAATTAGAGAAGATGATGACCTTGAAAATGACATTAGGTGTAAAGTTTTTAGCACCTTTTACCTATGTTCCTCTCCTATATTTGTCAATAATGACATAATTCAACTTCAGAATAAGGAAACTTAATCAAAAGTTGATTATAATAGCACAACTACAAGTAATAAAACTACAAAATCCCCATATAGCTTTTAAGAGGACCAATGAGCGAACAACAACCAAAAAGACATAACAATCATAAGAGAAATAACCAACGAACACATGTACCTGTTGAAGGATACAAAGTTGAAACATTACAACAAAAACCACTCGAAGAGTTGGTTGATATTGCACTTAAGGTGAAAGTTGAAAATCCAAATGAGTACAAACGTAAAGATTTAATTTTTGAAATTTTAAAGTCTCAGGTATCTCAAGGTGGATTCATCTTATTTACTGGAATTTTAGAAGTCATGAACGATGGTTACGGTTTCCTTCGAAGTGAAGATGGAAATTTTGCTAACTCTCAAAATGATACCTATGTAAGTGGTACACAAATTAAACGTTTTGCATTACGAAATGGAGACATTGTTACAGGTCAAGTTAGGCAACCTAAAGACCAAGAGAAATATTATGCACTTCTTAAAATAGAAGCAATTAACTATCTTCCTCCAGAAAAGTCAAAGAAACGACCACTCTTTGATAATTTAACCCCACTTTATGCTACAGAGCAACTTAAGTTAGAGTACAATCCACTTAAACTTACAGGACGAGTTCTTGACCTCTTTTGCCCTATTGGAAAAGGTCAGAGAGCTTTAATTGTAGCACCTCCACGAACAGGTAAAACAGAACTACTTAAAGAACTTGCTCATGGAATTACTCATAATAATCCAGATGCTTCATTAATGGTTCTTTTAGTAGATGAGCGACCAGAAGAGGTAACTGATATGCAACGTTCTGTTCAAGGAGAGGTCTACTCCTCTACATTTGATTTACCTGCTCAAAATCATGTTAGAACAGCTGAAATGGTGATTGAAAAAGCCAAAAGACGTGTAGAGATGGGAAAAGATGTAGTTATTTTATTAGATTCCATTACACGTTTAGCTCGTGCTTACAATACAGTAACTCCAAGTTCAGGAAAAGTACTCTCTGGTGGAGTTGATGCCAATGCACTTCATAAACCAAAACGTTTCTTTGGAGCGGCTAGAAATATTGAAGAGGGTGGTTCTTTAACTATTGTGGCTACAGCCTTGATTGATACAGGAAGTAGAATGGATGAGGTTATTTTTGAAGAGTTTAAAGGAACAGGGAACTCTGAAGTTGTCTTAAACCGTTATGTCTCTGAAAGAAGAATCTACCCTGCTATTGATGTAACTAAGTCAGGAACAAGAAAAGAGGAGCTTATGGTCAAAGCTGAAGACCTACAGAAAGTATGGGCAATTAGAAATGCTATGCAGAACATGGAAGATGTTGAAGGGTTAAAGTTCCTTTTCTCTAAAATGACAAAAACTAAGAACAATGCAGAGTTCTTAGCCATGATGAACGATTAAGTCTCTATATTATTTTGAAAATAGGTGTTTTTGACTCTGGAGCAGGGGGATTAAGTGTTGTAAAGTCCCTTCTTACTCACAATCTTTTTGATGAGATTATCTACTATGGGGACACAGCTCGTGTTCCCTATGGACCTAAAGATAAAAATACTATTATTCGCTACTCCCTAGAAGCCCTAGAGTTTTTTAATAATTTTGATATTGATTTACTAATTACAGCATGTAATACAGTCTCTGCCTATGCACTACCAGAGATGAATGCTCAAAGTAACTACCCTATCTTAGGAGTAATTGAATCTGGTGTAATGGCACTTGAAAATAGCAATTTATCTAAAGATGACCCTATTTTAATTATGGCAACACGAGCAACAATTAATTCAGGGCGTTATAGAGTAGCTTTAGAAAAGTTAGGATATACAAATATCACCTCTTTACAAACAGGGCTTTTTGTTCCTTTGGTAGAGGAGGGCATCTTTAGTGGAAAACTTTTAGAAGCTACTATGGAACACTATTTTTCAGATATAGAGACTCCTAAAGCTATTATCTTAGGTTGTACCCACTTTCCTTTAATAGGAGATTCTCTTTTATATTATTTTGACCATAAACCACTCTTAATTCATTCTGGTGAAGCTATTGTAGAGTATTTAGAGGCATATTATGATTTAGAAGTGAAAGAGAAAGAAGCAAATTTAAAGATATTTGCTTCTGATAATGTGGCAGGGCTTAGAAAAATTGCAGACAAGTGGTTGTAGGTTTTATTAATCATCATCCATTCGTTGACCACGTTTTCTTCCTCCAATATCTAAAGGAACACCTTCAAAATCAAACTTCTCTCTAAATATATTGGTCAAGTAACGTTTATATGAGAAGTGAAGACCATCTGGACGGTTCATAATAATGGCAATTTTAGGTGGTTTTGTCTCATATTGTGTTGCAAATTTAATACGAACAACTCCTCCATTGACAGTTGGAACATGGTGTCGTGAGATTGCATATTTAAGAACTTCATTGAGTTTTGAAGTAGGAATACGCTGTTTATATCGTCCATATATGTCAATAATATCATCTAAGATTTTATGAACTCTTAGCCCTGTTTTTGCCGAAATAGTGATGAGTGGAGCATAGTGTAAAAATTTTAGTTCATCACGAATATCTTCTACGGCTTTTTGATAGGTCTCTTCATCATCTTTTTTGATATCCCATTTGTTCAAAACAATAAGACAACCAAGTTTATACTTCTCTATAAGTCCTGCAATACGCTCATCGAGTTCAAGTACACCCTCTGTTGCATCAATCATAAGTAGAGCAATGTCTGCTTGTTCTAACATCTCTTCTGTTCTACCAAAAGCATACTTCTCAATTCCTAAAATCTTACCACGTCTTCTAATTCCTGCTGTATCTACAAAGGTAATCTTATGCTCTTTGTACTCTAATGACTCATCAACAGGGTCAATGGTAGTTCCTGCCACAGGAGAGACAACGACACGTTCCTCTTTCAAAAAAGCATTAAGTAGAGAACTCTTACCAGTGTTTACACGACCAATAATAGCTACTTTTATGTCTCTATCTTCCTCTTCAAGGTCATCTACTTGTACCATCTCAACAATATCTTCAAAAGAGAGTTCATCATTATTTTCTAGTTGTAGACCTTGCTCTTCTTCTTCACGCTCAGGAATATACTCCTCTAACCATGCATAAAAATCATTCATATAACGGTTATGACTTACAGACATAGGAAAGGTTCTCTTTGCTCCAAACTCCAAAAAGTCCCAATATCGTGTTGATTCATCTTTGTCATTGTCGATTTTATTGACCACTAAAGCAATGGGTTTACCCAAATTTTGAAGTTGATAAAAAAGTTCTCTATCCTCTTCGTCAGGAATATTTTTTCCATCTACCATAAAGATAATAATATCAGCCTCTTTAGAAGCACGAAGAGAGAGCTTTTTGACAATAGAGAACATCTCTGTAGAGTCATCAATACCTCCCGTGTCAATAATCTCAAAGTCACGATTACCCGAGATGGTAGCAAGGCGTTTTTTAATGTCTCGTGTTGTTCCTATCACATCAGAGGTAATGGCATCTCGCTGTCGAAGCAGTCGGTTAAAAAGGGAGCTTTTCCCTACATTTGGTCGCCCTAAAATGGCTACTTTTTTTAGTCTATTCATATAATGTTATCTTTCCGTATGGTCGATTTATCGACCTGTAAATTGCTGAAATTATAGCAGAGTTTTAATTATCGCTTGATGTTTGATATAATACTGCAATTAATCACAGTTATTACACATATATGTGAT
>JALUKJ010000024.1 GCA_027056615.1 Campylobacteraceae bacterium
TCTTTTAAAATCTGTCCTACTCTTGTTCCATCCAATACAAAAGGAGTCTTATTTGACTCCTCATACTGATTACACTCGTTTATTCTATCTATGTATGACATTGTTTTCCTTTTTTATTTTACTCATCTTCTTCCTTCTATTCCAAATAAAATCTTCAACTTCACTCTATCTTTTTTAGAAAAAGAAAATCCATTGTTAGAAGAGACCACAAAAACCCTCTTCCAAACCCAAAAACGAAAGTATATTCCCTCTATTTTTTGAGGAATTATGAATTTATGAACTCTATGCTCATACTCTCCTTTTTCTATCTCTGTATTGCAAAATGTGGCATTTCCGTAGCCTAGTTCTGCGAATATTTTTATTTGGTTCATTTTTTAATCCTTTGATTATCCTATTCATATTTTTTCTTTCTCTTTATACTTTTTTACCTCAACAACCTCCCCACTATCAACACAATAAGCACTCAATCATCTATAGTTATGACGATTGCATTCACCTCGTATATGTCCTTGAGGTTAAGACCAGTTCAACTTTCATCTCAAAAAACTGTCTCGCACCAATGAACTCATCAAAATGAGAACTCATCTCTTCCCATCGTTCATCTTTGTCATGAATGACGGTTGCTTCTCCATAAAGTTTCAAAATCAAAGGGCTTTTGTCAAAAGAGTTAAACATAATGGTCATGCGTCAATTTTCTTGTACGTGTGCTGAGGTTTCGTTTCCTGAACCTGTATGGTTCATCCATATTACGCTATTTTCATCTATAATTTTAAAAGAGTCCATGCCTTTGGGTGAAACGTTAATGAACCCCTCAACCCCTGCTGAACCAATGACAAACATTTTTTGTTTTTCTATGAACTCTTTGTGTGCTTTATTGATACTTTTAAATTTTACTGCCATTTTTTGTTCCTTTTATATTAGTATAATAATATCAACTTTTGTACTAATAGACAAGTATAAAACTCACGAAGAACAACTAACATGAGAAACCCCAGCAATATCAAAAAGCTCCACAGGTTTCTTCCTGTAATACATCTGCTCCATATCTTTAGATTGCTCCTCATAAGGGTTGTTCATCACCTCTTGTAACTCATGAATCAGACCATAGTCTCCCTCTGTAGCCTTTTGATAAGCAGGAACTAAAAACCATTCACGCAGGGTATATTTTGGATTAACCAACTTCATTTTTTTAGAGAGTTCTTCACGCTCTTGTGGGGAGGTAACATTAATCGCCTCTTGCCATTTTTTAAGCCACTCTGTCCATCTATCCTTTAGCTCTTTATCAATATTTTTATTGTAAAAGCTCTTTGTAAGTGGTTCAATATCGGTTGGCAAAGAAGAGAGTTCACGAAAGAAGATAGTGTAGTCCACTGAGGTCTCTATCATTAAACTCATTAGCTCATTAAAGATAGTTGCATTCAACCTCTCTAAGCCTAACTTAGCACTCCACATATACACCATAGCTCGTTGCATGACTCTTGGAAACTCATCTTTTATTTTTTCTAAAATCTTTTGAGCCTCTTCATTGGAGCTTAACAAGGGTTTAAGTGCCAAACAGAACATACCAAAGTTACGCTCTCCTGCTTGGGGTTGGTT
>JALUKJ010000025.1 GCA_027056615.1 Campylobacteraceae bacterium
CTTTAACATAGCGACTTAAAGTTGCTCTATGGATTCCTGTTAATTCTAATACTTGTTTTGCTTTCATGTTGAAGTATATACTATTAATACTTAGTAATGGTTTGTATTGTTTATTTGTCTATACCTTTTAGCAACTTATACAGGCTACAGTCGTGTTCACTCTAATAAACACTATTTACATAATGTTATTGCTGGAGCGACTATTGCTACACTCTCTAATTGGTATTTTGTAAAACCATATAAAAATTTAACAATATCTCCAACAGCTAATAAAAAGTTTCAAGGAGTCATGCTAAGTTACAAGTTCTAAAATCTCTGTAACTTCTTCAAGCCATACTTAACTAAAGAGGCAGTATCTCCTGTTGCACCACTAAGTGCTTTTCTAATCTGCTCTTTTTTAAATCCTAAACTCTCTAGTGCCAAAATTGCATCCGTCATACTACTGTCAAGAACAACCGAATCTGAGTTTCCATCTACAATAAAATCTGCTAACTCCACCAAAATACGACTTGCAGCCTTTGGTCCAATTCCTGGTACTCTCTTTAACAAACTAACATCTTTGTCAGCTACTACTCTAGCAAAGGTTTCAGGTACAAATGTAGAACAGGTTGCCATGGCAACTTTAGGACCTACTCCGTTGATTTTAATAAGTGTATCAAACATCTTTTTTTCATTGGCTTCCATAAAACCAAAAAGAAGATTGGTATCTTCACGAATAATTTGTGTAACTAAGAGTTTAATTTTCTTCTCTTTAATTGAATTCGAGGTATTAAGAGATATATTTACTTCATAGATGAGTCCATTTACATTTAAGTGTATAAATGTAGGCTCTTTTTTTTCTACTCTTCCTTCTATTCCTACTATCATTAGATATTCCTTGTTTATTAAAAACCTGAGTTCGATGGGATATGATATTCCGTCGAACTTAGGTTAAAAGTATAGCCATTAATTTTTATAATTTTCCTAAATAAATATATTTTACATAAAAAACAATAATATTTAACAAAAAATATTATATACTTCTATTGTGTGCTAAATTTAAAAAGGAAAATTATGAAAAAGAAACACATATATAGAACAACTATCTCTTTTTTAGCCCTCTCTTTAACAACGGCAACTGCTACTGTTTTTACTCCTCTTCCAACAGATATAAATGAATCACAATCTATATACAACCAATCCCCACCAAACTTACTTCAAGTAAATATTAGAACTGTTATTGGACAAGGTCCTTGTGTGGTTGGTGACTACTCTGGATGTACACTTGATGATGTCAATAATGATATAGATGCAACCGATGACTTTAAACCTGAAATTAAAGTACATTTTCAAAGTGATGACTTTCCTGATGATGGAAAAGTAAGCAATGCAACACTTAGATTGCGAGGAGCTACTTCAAGATTGGTTGATTTGAAATCCTATCGAATTAAACTAGATAGTAAAAAGAAACTTTGGAGAAAACAGCGTAAACTTCAACTAAACAAACACACTGGTGATTTAACTAGAATTAAAAATAAGCTCTCTTTTGACCTTATGACTACAATTCCTAACCTTTCAAGTCTACGTACTCAATTTATACAAATGAAGATTGACAATCAAAATTATGGTCTCTTTACTCATGTTGAAAATGTAGGAAAAGAGTATTTAAAAAATAGAGGTTATGACAAAGACTCAAATATCTATAAAGCTGAAAATTTTGCATTTAAGAAACATCCTGAACTACAAATAGATGCCAATGGTCAACCACTTGATATTAAAGCATTTGAGACTATTTTAGAACAAAAACGTGGTAAAGACTCTAAAAAACTTTGGGAGATGCTTAATGCTCTAAATGACCCAAATAACAACTTTAAAACAGATGTCTTAGATAAGTACTTTAATGTAAACAATATTTTGACTTGGGAAGCTGTCAATATTCTTATGGGTAATAGTGATATTACTACTTCAAACTTCTATATTTTTAATCCAAAAGGGAAAGATACGTTCTACATTTTACCATGGGACTATGACCAAAGTTGGGGGTATGATTGGGAAGAGACTACTATTCGCAATAATTATGTTCCAGATAAAAAGTATAGAGGTCCACATAACTTTTGGGCGACCAAATTGGGACAACGATTTTTATCTCAACCAAATGGCTTAAACCTTTTAAAAGAGGCTGTAACAGAGATTAAAAATAACTACTTAACAGAAGCCAAGATAAAAGCATTTACCGATAGTTACTACCCTATTGTCTACCCTCAAATATCTCAAAATCCTGACTTTGACTATCTTGATTTTAATAAAGATACAGATGAGCAAACATTAACAGCTTATAATCAACTCTATAGTCAAATAGCAACCACAGTTGAGACAAACTACCAAAAGTTTTTAGTAGATTTAAACTCTCCTATGCCATTTCGATTTGATAGACCTAAAATAATTGGTAAAACTATTATGTTTGAGTGGGATAAGTCTGTAGATTTACAAGGTGATAGTGTTACTTATGATTTAGAAATCTCTACCTCTCCAAGCTTTGCTCAAAATACAATAGCATATAATAAAAAAGGTATTCATGGTACAACTTTTACTACTCAATGGATGTTACCAAAAGGAAAATACTATCTTAGAATGACTTCAAGAGACAATGTAAACCCTATACAAAATTGGCAATATGCTACTAATGAATATTATGATGTTCAAAATGATAAAATTGATTATGGTGTAAAAGAGTTTACTGTAGATATTGATGGAGTTATGCCTACAACTATTCAGATAGATGGTCAACAAAATGATTGGGATGGTAGACTAATATTTTCTGACCCTAATGATATACAAGAATCTAATGTTGTTGACTGGAGAAAAGGTGGTATGGTTCAAGACCAAAACAATTTCTACTTTGCTTATGTGAACGATGATGCTATTCCAGTAGATAACTTATGGGCGTGGCATATCTTTTTAAATACAGATAACAATCTTCAAACTGGTTTTGATGATGGCTATGACTACATGTTAGAGGGTGGTGAATTGTGGAAATATACAGGAGATGGTAATAGTTGGAGATGGCAATTTATTGCACAGTCAAACTTTCAAGTCAATGGAAACTTTGCTGAATTTAAAGTTCCTAAAAATTTAATTGGAAATAGTAATAGCATAGAGGTTTTCTTCTATGGTTCAAACAAATATCTAAAAGCAGGTACACCATCAGACTATATGATAGCAAATTAATTTAACTACAAATGGGCAGATATATAATCTGCCCCTACTATAACTCATGGATATTTTGCTAAACTAGTACCCATGAAACTAAAATCTATATTTACAAACTCATTTGGCATTCTCTTTTCTCGTGTGACAGGTTTAGGACGTGATGTTCTTATGGCTTCTGCTTTAGGAGCTTCTGGATACTCCGATATATTTTTTGTGGTCTTTAAGCTTCCTAACCTTTTTAGACGTATCTTTGCAGAGGGAGCATTTACTCAAGCTTTTATGCCCTCCTTTATTGCTTCTAAACAAAAGGGGGTCTTTGCAACTGCTATTTTTCTGCGTTTTATGCTCATTTTAGTTACTATGTCACTTTTTGTAAGCTTTTTTCCTGAACTACTTACAAAAATGATTGCTATGGGTTGGAGTGAAGAACTCATTAAAGAGTCAGCACCCCTTACAGCCATAAACTTTTGGTACTTAGATTTTGTCTTTATGGTCACTTTTTTAGCTACCCTACTCCAATATAAAGAGCATTTTGCAACAACAGCCATGTCTACTGCACTACTTAATCTATCTATGATTTCAGCTCTACTTCTATATATGCACAAAGAGCCTAAAACTATTGTTTTTGCTCTCTCTATTGCTGTTATTATTGGTGGATTGCTTCAAGTTACAGCTCATGTTATAGCTATTAAAAAATTTAATATGCACAAGATTTTAATTGGTGGTTGGAAGTACAGAAATAAACCAAGTAAACAAAAAGAGCTAAAAGAGGAGACACAGCTTTTTAACCGTCTATTTATTCCATCGGTATGGGGAAACTCCATGCCTCAAATATCCTCATTTTTAGATACTGTGTTAGCTTCGTTTCTTATTTCAGGCTCTATCTCATACCTATTTTATGCTAACCGTGTCTTCCAGTTGCCTCTTGCTATTATTGCTATTGCTGCTTCTGTAGCACTTTTTCCTAGTATCTCAAAAGCATTAAAACATGGTAATGAAACTCTAGCCTACCAACACCTAGAGCATGTCTTTTGGATTTTACTTGCACTACTTAGTTTAGCTACTCTTACAGGTATAATTTTAGCAGAACCAATAGTATGGTTACTCTTTGAGCGTGGAGCGTTTACCCCAACTATGTCTGCTCAAACTGCTGGTGTGTTAAGTATGTATATGTTAGGGCTTATCCCTTACGGTTTAGCCAAACTCTTCTCTCTATTTCTATATGCTAACAAAGAGCATAAAAAAGCAGCTAAAATTGCTACCATTACACTACTTATCAATGTGACTATATCATTTATTCTTATGAAATATATGGGTGCTATGGGTCTAGCTCTTTCAGGAAGTATTGGTGGGCTTATATTCTTTACTCTTACACTTAGAGGGGTTGGGTACGATAAGTTTTTCAATATTATTAAGTCTAAAAAGCTTATATATCTATTGGTGGGATTAGCTATTTCTGCTTTAGTTTTAGTATGGGTTAATGAGCTTTTAATGGGGTGGATACGCTAAATTAAGGTTTTTTGATAATATACCGAAGTTGTAACTTCGGTATATACTATACTATTTTTGAATCATAACTTCCTCAGCTTTATATACAGAGATATTTTCACGGCTTACTGTACATAATAATTAAAAGTTAACACTAATCCCTGTATTCCCATCTATATGTGTTACATCTGAAACAGCAACAAGTTTAGATGTCTCATCATAGACAGCTACAACTACATTTGCATAACTGTTTTGAATTTGGAAAGTACTGTTTTGACCATTAACATTGGCAAACACACCCACATGATTGATTTGGTCATTAGCTGTAATGTTTTCATCAGAAAATAACCTTACTGTAAAGTTTTGACTATCAAGGGTAATGGTTGATTCAAGCTCAACTCCTAAATTATTGATGACTCTGTAGGTAAACCCTTCAGGTAGATTAACGGTATCTCCTGTTAATGTTGATAAATAACTTTCAGCATCATTAAAGTTAAAATATAATCTTGTAGTAGCATACTGTACCCAGCTACCATTGATATCTTGTTTATAATCATGCATTAAAAGATAATTATCTACCTGTTTTATATACTCACCATATTTATTTTCTCCTATATAAAGTCGATTTCCCTCAACTTGTATAGTCTCTTTACCACTATTACTAGCACCTCGAATCTGCTCCCAAGTTAGACTAGATAATTTAGTATCGGCAATTATCTCCACTATAATGCCTACATTATTTTTATTGACATAAGCTGTATAGAAAGTTTTTCCAGCAAAAGTCTTCATCATCTCTTCGGAAATTGGATTGTTATCTCCACCATTTCCACTACTATTTAAATCAATAACTGTTACAGGGCTTGATGTATCTACAACTGTTGGACTTGATACTGCAAGTAATTTACCTGAAGTATTATATAAAACAGCAACTATCTCATGACCTCTATAAGAGTTTTGAATCTGTGCTGTTGGTATAGATTTACCATCAAGCTTAACTGAAATACCTACATGATTTTGCTGGTCATCAGCTACTTCTG
>JALUKJ010000026.1 GCA_027056615.1 Campylobacteraceae bacterium
AATTGGTTGCCAAGCTTCAATTGAAGAACCATCAAATGGAAGACCACCCTCTAGTTGTCCCTCTGTCACAGCACTCATTCTGTATGAAATATGATGCCATGCACCTTTAATATCTGTAAATCTAAAGTCTACAAACTCTACTTCGTTATCTTCACAGAATTTAAAAAATCCAGCTACATCATTTTCTTCTACAAATTTACCCATTGGTAATCTCCTAAAAATTAAGTTGCCCTGATTGTATCAAAGATTTTTATAAAAGTTATAATTTTTTTGATTAAAAAGTAACCAATTTCCTTTGACGTTGTTCAAAAGTAACAGCTTTAGAGTAACCAATTTTTTTAGCTAATTTTACAACTTCATCATACTTAAAGCCTACCTGTCCAATAGCATGAGCATCCGAAGAGAATGTAATAGGAATGTCAAGTTCATAGGCAACTTCAAGTAGAGATTCAGATGGGTAGACCTCTTTACAGGGTTTTCTTAAACCTGCTGAGTTAAGCTCTATCACCATATTTGCTTTTTTAATAGCTTTAAGAGCAGGGGTAGCAATAGAGCGAATATCTTTTTTAGGTAGAAAGTTAAAAACTTTAATAAGGTCAAAGTGTCCTACAATATCAAAGTAACCTGTTTGTGCCATATCCTCTATGTTAGAAAAATACTCTTGCCATACATTATCAATGTTACGTTTAGAGTATTCCTCATTAAACTCAGGATTATCAAATCCCCAAGTATCTAAAAAGTGGACAGAGCCAATAAGATAATCTACTTTAGAGTTTATAACGCGTTTATCAATATGCCCTTTTAGGTAGTCAACTTCATATCCTAATAGTATTTTAATTCTGTCTTTATACTCTTTCTGTAAAGATTGAACATCATTAACATAGGCATTCATCTCTTCAAATTTAAGACGATACTCTTCATCAAAATCCATAGGAGCATGTTCTGAAAAGCCGTAAATATCAATGCCAAGTTCAATGGCACGTTCAACATAGCTCTTCATTGAGCCTTTAGCATGGTTACATCGAGTTGTGTGGTTGTGTAGGTCTATTCTCATAGAGGCATTGTAACATAAAATTACAAATGCCTAATAATTATAAGTTTGAAGAGAGTCTAAATTTATCAAATTTTCGTAATTTATTGCGAACAATAAATTTTCTTAGTTTACGTGGATAGTTACTAAGTTCACAATAGTTAACTAAATACTTAACCAATTCAAGAGGATTATCGGTAATATTTCTATGTTGTCTAAAACTTTTATATGCACCTCTTCCAATAATAAGAAAATAGTCATCAATAGCATCACTTAATGAGGCATATTTTTTTAAGTAGACAGGTTTCCCATTTCGTGTCTTTTTAGCTCTAATTCTTGGCTCATTTTTATTGTATGACCAGACACCAAAAATATTGTTTGCCTTTTTAAAGAATCTTGATTCTCCCCATGCAGATTCAATAGCGGCTTGAGCAAGAACAATACTTGCTGGGTGTGTTTTAAGTCTATTTGCTAATTTTTTAATATCATCAGTTTTATATTTTGTATATAAATCTTCTAAAAATTTATAATCATCTTCTGACCATATCTCTTTAGGAGTATTAC
>JALUKJ010000027.1 GCA_027056615.1 Campylobacteraceae bacterium
AAACTCTCATAGAGTTGCACAGGGTGACGCAAAACTCCATCGCCAAAGTCATAGCCAAAAATTGAGCTAGTCTCTACTCCATAGGTGTAGTCCTCTAACCCACTTACAAAACAGCCAATACGCCCAATGGCAATTCCAACTGCTAAAGAGGGAACAAAGTAAGCCCCTGTTGAGCCTTTTATATTCATGATTTTTTTAAAGCTCTCAACAGCCACAACTCCACCAACAATCGCACCTAATATAGATTTACCTATAATTATATTTGAGCTATCAAGAGAGACTAAGGTATTTAAAGAGCCAACAATAAACGCCCCAAAAAATGCTCCAACAATAACCACTGTATAGTAGGCATAGCGTAAGTTCTCATCTTCTATAGTTGGTCTACTTGGTTTAAAGATTTTCCATAATAGAAATGTTCCAACGATGTAAGCTAAAAGGTCAAAAAGCAGATGAATAAACACCTACTAGTGTTCCCATCTCATACTATTTGCACACCCCATCATCTGAACAAATGCTAAAATAAGGAAGGAACCAATAACCAAGAAATAGGCTAAACCAACTCTATTTTGAGTAAAAAATATATGACTCTTATGCAATATTAAAGGGTAAGAGAAAAATACTAATGCAGAGGTTATATACCCTTGTGCTAAGTTTATACTATAACTCATAGTAGTTAAAGCAGTAAAACCCAAAAGAGCCAAACTACAAGTAGCTAAGACGATGTAAAAAAATATTGTTTTAGAATCTGTTTTCATATAGTTATTATAACATAAATAGTTATAAATATTTTTGTGCATACCGAAGCTGGAACTTCGGTACGAGTTAAAAACTCCCCCCAACTAAAAAGCGTACTTTATTAGGCTCAAATACATCTTTATTATGAATCCACTCTACACTAAAAGGTAACCCTAGCTTGTGAAGAAGAAGTAAATCAAACTCAGCCCCTACAATGGTCTCATCATAACTTCGAGAAACAAAATGGTTAAAGTCTATCTCATATCGACGCTGTTTAGCATAAAAAGTCTCTCTCTGTAAAGAGAGAGGAAAAGAGTAAAAGTAGAGTGAACCATCAAAGACTTTAGACAAAGATAGTTCTGCCATTTTTACCTCTTTAGCATATGTTTTAAAGGTAAAACTTGGAATATCTAAAGTTCCTAAGTCAGACTGCACACTACTAAAAGTGTCGTCTAGTTCTATCCCTTTTTCATTAAAAAAATTAACCTCATCACTCTTTAAGTAAGCTCCTTTTACTCCAATATAACTCTGCCATGCTAAATCATGTTTAAAAGTATATCTTGCTCCATACATACGATTGTCTCTATCGTTACTTCCAAAAAGAGTAAGTCCATTAAGTGAGTTGGAATATTTGCTCAAACCATACTGCTTTTTATTAACCATATCAAATGAAAGTGTTAAAGGTTTTCTATAAATATTGTCATAAGGTTTAGAAAATGCTAAAGTAGAAGAGATATTCCAATAGCCTTTTTCTAACCAAGGAAATGTTGCATAGAGTTCGTAACCACTATCTCGGTAATAACTATTGTCGTATTCACTATTTTTTAAGACTTTATAATAGGAAGCCCCAAAGTTTAATCTAAAGGCAGAGTTATTATAACTAGTACCTAAAATATCTCTCTTTTTGTTGTGTGAACCAAGAAGAGAAAGCTGATTTTGCCACAGTGGGTCAATAAAGATTGCCACAGCATCAACACCAAAACCATCATAAGAACCATAAGAGAAAGAGGGAGACCAAGAGCTATACTCCAAGTTTGTTAAAGAGTTATAGGAGTCTGATTTTAACTTAGTTGTTACTTTTTTACCAAAAGGTTCACTATTTAAATAGTTTTCTTTATCAACAGCCACAACCTTTTGAACATAAACACTACTACTATTAAAGTTAGATAATGAAATAATAGAGTAACTATATCCATCTGCTCCAATAGTAACAACTAACGCTTTTTGATTATCTAAAAGCTTAAAATCAATAATATTGTCAGCATCACTTACTCGTTTAATCTCTTTGTTAAAAAATCTATAAACAGTAGAACCATGTTTACTAGAAGCTATAAAGTAGATACCTCCTTGTTTATCTACATCTACAACAAATCCATAATGTCCTTCAAAAGAGTAGAGTGCTGTTCTGTTTTTAAAGAGTGTTCTCTTTTCACCCTCTTGTTTAAAATAGTATAGGTCATCTTTGTCTACATGCACAGATGAATAACTCGTAGTAAAAAACTTACCATCTACATAAACTTGTGGTGTCTCTAGTGACTTCTTCATCTCAATATAGACCTCTTTACCACTTCTTGTATATCCTTGAATTGCTTTAGCTTCTGTACCTTTTTTTAAAAATCCATCACTATCAAATAACCCCATCTCAATCTTGACAGGAGATGTTTTAGCTGAACTTTGAGTATAGTATTTACCATCAATTTTAAAAACTTTACCCTCTCTATAACTATTAGAAGTAAAAGTAACTTTTCCTGTTTTTCGGTCTATTTTTAAAAGTTTAGGCTCTGATTTTTTATCACTTACAAGAGTGTTTACTTCTTTGCCATCTCTATTAAGAGGAACAAACAGTTTACTGTTAGCAACTACTTTACCCTTAAGCTCTTTTGCTAAAGCATGTTGTTGTTTTATCTCCTCTACAAACTCTTTTAGTAGCTCTTCAAAACTCTTACCAAACTCTTTTTTAAATATAATATTGGTAAAAAATGGAAATGGTTGAGTTGCATAACGTTTAAAGTAACCATTAACTTTTTTAACTCCATAACGCTTAACTAAAAACTGTTGAAAAAATCCACCTACCAAATAGAAGTGTTCACCATAAGGGAACTCTAGGGTATTGTTATACATCAGTTGTGGAGTAATCTTCCCTGCCTTTGCCAATGCTACAACTTCAGCCAACGCATAACCTGAAAAGAGTCGTCCACCATTACCAAAACGAGACTCATTCATAACAGCATTTCCCTCTAAAATAAACAGACTCTCAGTCTCATTAGGAATCGAGAAGATAGGAACAAACCCTAAAAGAACAATAGGATTATTTCCAAAAACTTTATGTCCTGTCTTTGAGATAATATTCTCTTTTGGGTTTAACTGAAAGTTATGAGCTGTTTCATGAATAAGCAGTGCCTTAAGCCAAGAGGAGAAACAGAAATAGTCAATATATGAAGCTCCAAAACCATAAAAAAGTTGCATATTAAAAGGAACTTGTGTAGAGAAGCCATTCGCAAGTTGATTATTTGAGGTAGCTAAACCAACATGAAGTTTATCATCTAAAGTAACCCCAAATGTTTTCTCATAATCTTCTATAACTTTTTTTTGATACACCTTTATATCTGGAATACTATTTTTATACTCTGCTCCATAGATATAACTTACCTCATCTCCATCACTCACCTCATAGTCATCTGGAACAACCACTTCTGCTGTGGCTATAGATAGTGATAACAGAGTAATAAAACTTATTTTTTTAACCATATCAAACCTTAAACCCCATACTCTTACTCCCTTCAAAACTCGCACCAAGCTCTTTCTCTATCTCTTCTAAAAAATCTTTCATAGAAAATACACTCTCATCTCTAACAGCAACTTTATAGGCTGTATTTCTAACAATCAAATCTATCTGCCCACCTGTTAACTCATAACGTGCTAACTCCTCTACCTCAAAGCCCTCTTCATAGTCGGCTTTTTCAGGTAACATAAAGTGCCAAAGACGTTTACGCTGTTTCTTCCCTGGTTTTTTAAACTCTATTTTGTAATTAAAGCGTCTTGAAAAGGCTTTATCAATATTGTCAAGTAGGTTTGTAGTTGCAATTAAAATTCCCTCAAACTTCTCAATCTGCTCTAAGAAGATATTTTGCATTTGGTTGTGCATTTTATCAGCAGAACTCCCTGCTCCTTGGGTTCGTGAGCTTAAAAATTGGTCTGCTTCATTCAAAAGTAAAATAGGGTCAACTTTTGCTTTTTTACTCAATATCTTAAAGTCATCAAAAATCTTACGAACATTCTTCTCACTTTCACCCACATACATTGACAAAATTTTAGAGCAATCAAAGCTTAGGATTGGTCGTTTAAGAGTCTTAGCAAGACTAACAGCTGTCATGGTTTTACCAGTACCAGGGTGACCGTAAAAGATAATTCGTGCATCAATTCCTTTGCGTTTGTCTTTAATTCCCCACGCTTTAAGTTTAGAATAAACATCTTTGTCTACCTGTTTAATAAGTGTGTTTAATACCTCTCTAGTTTTTGGATGAAGTACCACATCACTTAAATCGGTAGTAGGAGTAAGATACTCAAATAGCTCCTGCTCTTCTACCAATTTATCTAGCTTTAACTTAGTAACTTTTTTCTTTTTATTTGGGTGAATAATCTTCTGTAAAATATCCTCTTGTAGATAAAAAGAGCGAGAGATTCCTCCAAACATATTGAGTATCTCTTCATAGTCTATAATATTGTCATTAATAAGACGTGAACCATCTTCGAGCAAAGCACGGTTACGAATTTTGTCATATTCATCTACAGAGATAAGCTCAATAAGCGTATTCATATCTCGTAACTGCCCCTCACCTCCAGCGTACTCCTCTTTTAGAAGTGCTAAAAAGATTTTCTTTTCACGTTCATCAAACTCTTTATCTTTAAAAAACTCCTCTACCATAATTGGCTCTTTTGTAATCTTAAGTCTCTCAACAATTCGTTGAGAGAGTAGTGCTAACTTGCTTTTAAGTCGTCCTACGCTTAAAGAGGTCTCTAAAAATCCCTGCTTAGAGTTTGACATCTGAAAAAGTAAATCAATCACATCAAACTGGTCTTGTAGATACTCTAAGTGGTCAGTATATGGTTTAATATCGGGTAAGGAAATCTCTAAAGAACCCTCCTCTAAAAGACGAAGAAGACTCATAGTAGGAGCAACAGATGTATTTAAAATCTCTAGCTTAGAGACCTCTTGCACCTTTATCTGCCCAAAACTAATCTGAACAATCCACCCCATATCCATTAGCTTTTTAATAACTTTTAAATAGTTTAAATAGTCATAACTCTCATACTCAAAGTTATCTTGTAAAATGTCAAGTACTGCTGTCTCCTCTATGCCTTTAACAAAACGTCTACATATATATTGTAAAATTTTTGCCTCTTGACGATTACACTTTAAGTGGGGGTAGATTTTTGCTTTGGTAACATTTTTAGCTTCTATAAAATTAATAAGATATTTCAACGGCTATTCCTAGATAGTAATTTACTCATTATAACTAAAAGAGCTAAATCTACTCCAAAAACCCCATCCCTAAAATCTCCTCAAAACTAAAAGATTTCTGTGTCCAAAATCGAGGTAGTTCATATCACTCCCTAAGCCCCAACAAAACAGTCTCACACTCTTCAAGCCCAAAAATAACAGGCTCTTCATTCCTTGAAAGAGTGGCAATCTTGCCACTATCACTACTTTGTATAGAGACTTTTACTCCATTTTGAAACTCTTCAATTTTATAAACCTTAAATCTCATATTGTCTAAAACAATACTCAGCCCAAGATAACGCTCATTTAGCTCTTCTAGTGTGGGCTTTTTTGTAAAATCTACTACTTTTCCTATTTGGTCTCTGTTGTTGTAGAGATATTTCCAAAAATCATTAACTTGAACAGGATTTTTAACTTGTATAACTTCGCCTGATGGGGTTGAAATG
>JALUKJ010000028.1 GCA_027056615.1 Campylobacteraceae bacterium
GCCATACGTCTTTCTGATGAATTTGCCTTCAAGCTTATTATCGACCACGCTACAGAATCTCACAAAATCAAGGAAATCATCAAAGAACGGGATCTTCCTGTGGTTGTGGGCCCATTGCTTACCTACAGGTCAAAACGCGAACTCAAAAACCGAACAATGGCAACACCAGGAATAATGATGAATGAAGGTGTAACAGTCTGCATCACAACCGATGCACCAGTGATACCTATCAATGGACTGAGGGATACAGTAATCATGGCCGTTCGCGAAGGACTGCCTGCCGATCGAGCTTTGGAAACAATCACAATCAATCCTGCGAGAGTGTTGGGGGTAGAAGACAGAGACGGTAGCTTGGATGTTGGAAAGGATGCCGATTTCCTGATGTTCAATGGTGATCCACTTGATGCAAGATCCTATGTGGAAAAAACGTATATTGATGGTAAATTGGTATATTCAGCAAGTGGAACTTAATTTTACAATTGGTAGTGTTGCTCAATTTTTTTCTTGAGCTGATCAACGTTTTCAGCTGGCACTAGTGTTTTTTCTAACCCGAGAAAATCTTCCTTCCTATGGACACCCCAACATATCGGTTGAGGTGAAAGCCCTGCATTCAACGCCGCAAGTGCATCGTATTTTGAATCTCCAATGTAGAGGATGGATTTGCTCGGCTTTACATTTAGAAGACGGCATGCCATTAAAAGTGGATCTGGGTTTGGTTTATGCTTTTCTGTTGAGCTTTCATCCACAATTGCATCAAAATATTGGTTCAAATCTAGCTCTTGAAGCTCAGTTCGAACCAATCCATTTGATTTGGATGTAACAAGCCCTAATCTGAAGCCTTTCTGCTTCAGAAAGTCCAGCAGTTCCTTCATGCCACATACAACTTTTCCTCTGTTGGCACGCCTCATATTCTCATGAAAAATTATTATTATATAATTCTAATATATTTAAAAAACTATCTGTACGAATACCATGTTCACTTAAATTTTTTAAAACCTTTGGACTTGATGTTAAGCCATCTAATTGCAATAATCTTTTTCTGATAGCTTTTAAAATTTGTTTGCTCATTTAAGCATTTTCCTTTCCATCTTTTTACTCTCCAACAAATTAAGCCTTTCAGCAAAAGTTTAATTTATACAAATTTGATTTAATAGTGCGATAGCAATCGCACCCTACAGTATCTCTATTTTACCATCTTATTCTACAATTCCAAAAGAATCTTAACACGTCTTTGAATAAACCCCTCAATAACCCTCAACCGTTTAGCCGAAAGATTATAAGTAGTGTGCCTTTCAAACTTAAAATTTATAAGCTTACGAACTCTATTCTTCTCTCTACTTGTTACAATAGAGGTAGCAAAACTCATAAAATCCCCTGCATTTTTCATGCTTTTTGTCTGTGCAAACTCATCTATGCGTTCTAAGTCATCGTCCATTGCATCATAAAAGAGTGAAAGACCATTGTCAAAGATAGGAGCAGGTTTTACAATTTTATTGGTGCTATTGTCTATCAAAAGCCCAAAGTTTCCAAAGTGTCTATCGGTATTTAAAATTATAATATCAAAAATAAGCATATCAACCAATGCCTCATAGAACTCATTGCCCAACTCTTGGTAGTAGCCTAAAACAGCGTCCCAACCACCCTCTTTTACTAGATGATAGATAGGTACAAAGGCATACTCTTTTGAAGAGAAGAGTTTACAGATAGAGTTTACTTCACCCCTCCATTTTCCTAAGTTATAAGGAGTTGCTTCTAAACCCATTTTTTGAGCTATCTGATAGGCATAAAATTCAGAATATGGCTCTTTGCCACAGTTGGCACACCCCTTTGAGCCTGATTTATAGAGAAAAATCCCCTCTCTCTTTTGAGGATTTTTACGCCACGCTTTGGCTAACATTCCATTGGTGGTAAACTCTGGACTTGAGATAAAACCTTTCCGTTTTAGACTTCCATAACCTGTATAGGCTAACAGAGATAAGGTTTTGTTAAAGTCATTGTCATAGAGGTTATACTCTGCAAAAGTTCCGTTAAAATCCTCTTGGACTATCCAGTAGCAATCATTAAGAGAGAGTGATTTTGAGATAGAGACAATCCCCTCAATATCATCAAAACTTAACCCTAACTCCATAAGAATTTTATGAACAAAGGCTCTATTTTTGGGAATGGTTCGTGATTTTATCCATGAGAGAAGTGAGCTATCTTCTAGCTCTAATCCAAGAGGGAAAAAGGTTTTATGCTCTTTATAAACCTCTACTATCTCTAGTTGTGTACCTGCAAGAGGAGTTTTTGTAAATTTGAATTTTATTAGCTCTTTATCGAAATGTTTTAAGATGTAATTCAAATTTTTCTCCTCTTTTTAATAAGCCAAAATCCCGTAGGTTCGATTTCATCGAACATCATATTAACATTCAATTTCCATAAATATCATTTTGTTTTTCATGTTTGGTTTTGACGTTCGATGAAATCGAACCTACAAATTACAAACATTAATTTATTTTAAATTTACGGCTTCTGAGCAATCAAAAGCGTAGAAATCCCCATAGTAAACGACTTAGTATACCTCATCTCAAACCCTGCTTCAACAAGCTCTTTCTCTAACATCTCTGTTGTTAAAAAGCCCTCAATAGAGTCAGGTAAGTACTTATAGGCTTCATAGTTCTTAGAGATTAACCCACCAACTCTTGGTAAAACTTTTTTCATTCCAAAGTCTACTACTTTGTCAAATAGTCCCTCTCGCTCTTGTTTCGTAAACTCTAAGATAACCACTATTCCTTTTGGTTTTAAGGCTCGGTAAAACTCTTGTAGGGCTTCTACTCGGTCAACTACATTACGAATACCATAAGAGATAGAGATAAGTTCAGTCGAAGCGTCCTCTACTGGTAACTCTTGGGCTTTCCCCTCTTTGAATTTGGCAAAGTCTATCTTTTTTCGTGCTACTTCTAACATGCCAACAGAGGGGTCAACACCTACATAGTTTTGAACATCTACACCTTTTTTGTCTGCATACTCTTTCCAAAAAAGAAGCAAATCTCCTGTTCCACATGCTACATCGGTAATCTGCTCTAACTCTTTACTATCTAATATCTCATAAGCTTTTTCACAAGCTGTTCGTCGCCATTTTATGTCTATGCCCATACTTAGGACTCTGTTTGTTAAATCATAAGTTGAAGCGATATCATCGAACATCGTTACTATTTTTTCTTGTTTTGCTTTTTTATCTACTGTTTCCAAAGGGGTTACTCCATGTTTATTGTTCGTATTATAACTAATTTTTTACATATAAATATATGCTTCTGTCTTTACCCAAAATGGGTCATACTCAATCTTATAAGATACATCACAACTAACAGTCTCTTCTGGTAGAGTATTTATAGCCTTTTCAATGCTCTCTAAACTCTCAACATAGTAGAAGATGTCTCGCTTTCCTTTAAAGGTCTCTGTTGCTATAAAGTGACCCTTTTTCTCTTTGACAATGGCAGAGTAGATAATATCTTCAATCAAGTAGAGTTCATCGGTATTGCCACTTGGTAGACCATTTTGTCCTATCTGTTTTATGTTTAGAGTAAGATGTAAAAGGTAAGGAAACTCCTTTGTAAACTCATAATATCTTAACCCTTGATTTGTAGCTAAAAGTGTTGGTAGGCTCTCTACCTTTCCCTCTAAAAGTACCATATTGTCTTTTGGAAATTTTTCTCCTGCATTTTTACGCTCTGCTTTTTTATGAGCCACAAAGGCAGGTAGAGTGCTAAGTGGGTAATCCTTCTCTTTTGGGTGAGGCATGTCATCAAAGTCAATATATTGAAAATCAAACGCCACACTCTCTTCTCCTAAAAGGTTATCTAGGACTCTGTATATAGCCTCTATGACTTGATTTTGTTGCTTACCCTCTTGTGGTACATAATCTTTATGATAGACTCTAATAGCAATATCTTCAGGGTACTCATCTGACTCCAAAGGCATAAATGTAAGTTCAGAAAAACTAAAATTCTCTTTTGGTTGTCTACCTGCAACAATACTCCAACCATCTATTTTGGGTGCTTTATTTACCAAAGCATAGGTCATAGCAAAAAACTGTTTTACTCCATGAGGTGTAACTACTAGCTCTTTTTGATTATCTTTTAAATTAATCTCTACAAAAAGCCCTTTAGAGATGGATTTTATCTCTCTATTTACCTCTTCGATTAATGTTAACTCATCACTATCTCTATTTTCATTAAACCAATTCCAAAATGCTTCTATATCTTTTTCCATTTAGCTCTTCCATTTTTTTGCATATTATAACAAACGTGACCACAACATAACATCAATATCTTTAGACTCTTGATATAAAAAGTCTAAATCAATATCTACGTTATAGTTTGATGTGTGAGAAGAGAGCTTTGGTGTTTGGTATTGAAGTAGCCAATCTATCCTATCTTTTAGAGCATTTAACATACCCCCTCCACCCTCAACTAAAATAAATGATGGCTCTGAAAAATCTAAATATTGAGAGACCTCTACCTCTCTTCCCTCTACACTAAAAAGAGGTATGGTTCTATCAACGTCATCTCTTTTAGAGTAGATAACAATATCTGGAGCTTTATCTTGCGTAAATCTACAATCTAGTGTAGGTCTATCGGCTCTTACAGTATTTCCACCAATAACCATCTTGGTACAGACAGAACGCAACTGATGAACATGAGTAAGTGAGGATTTAGAGCTTAAATACCCTCCTCCTATTTTGCCATTTGAGGTTTGTGCTATTTTAAACAAAACAAAGGCTCTCTTTTGCCAAATTAAAAAAGGCTCTATTAGCTCTAAAGCCTCTTTTTGGCAAACAACTACCTCAACCTCTATCCCATGCTCTTGTAGTCGCCCTACTCCTCCATCATGCCCTTTTATAGGGTCAAGTGTAGCCACAACTACTTTTTTAGGTTTTAAATAAGCTAGTAAAGAGGCACAAGATGGCGTTTTCCCCTCATGAGAACAAGGCTCTAAAGTTACAAATATAATACACTCTGAAAAAAAGTTTTTAGGTAAAGAGTAGAGAAACTCATGAGCTTTATGAGCGTCAAATCTGTCAAACTCTATCTTTTTACCTGAAAGAGCCTCATAGGCTGATAAAAATGCTAAAACTTCGGCGTGAGAAGTTCCTGCTTTTTGATGAGCTTCTAGGGCTACTATCTCATTGTTACAGAGGATTAATGCTCCAACAGCTGGGTTTGGGTAGGTTCTTAGTTGGTACTGCCATGCTTTTTTTAGGGCTTGGGTCATATAGGTTTTATTTGAGTTCATTTGGTCTCCTGTAGGGTGTAGTCGAGGACTACCCCCTACAGAAGCTATCATATTAATCTTAACTCTATTGTAATATCTCATATCCTCACTTCTTGAAATTTCAATAATATTCTTAATACCAACACCTTAGCCAAAAAAAAGCTAAAGTGAAGCTATAGTAAAATTTTAACTGCAATGAAAAAAAATTACAAAAAATAATAACAGACCTAAAATCAAAACTAGATAAAAGCACTCTAAAACAGTTAAAAGCCTATTTCTTGGGGTTTGGATTTTTTTTGTAGTGCTATTGGGTTAAGTCAGGAGTAAGGTAGTTTTACCCACATCACGAGAACCAATTATCCCTACCAATTTTTCATCTTCTTTTAGGTACTCAATGTAATCTATTCGGATGAACTCAGTTGAAAC
>JALUKJ010000029.1 GCA_027056615.1 Campylobacteraceae bacterium
GTTTTATAACTCTCTAAGTGGAATTATATATATAAGTATCTTAAAAAATGTTAAAATATATTAGATTTTTTTAGAAAATATAAGATTTTCTGTAACAGTTACCTAACCTTTACCCCAAAAGATAAAAGAGCGACTTAAAGTGCAAGTAGGTATAGTTTAGGAGCTTCATAAAAAAGATGTGTCTGATGGGTATTAAACAAGCTTCACAAAAAGCAGGAATACATAAACGAGTAACATCGCATATTTTTAGACACTCTTACGCTACACATTTACTTCAAAATGGTATAGATTTACGCTCAATTCAAGAGCTACTTGGTCATAAAAGTGTAGAGACTACGATGATATATACGCATGTAGTAGCAGAGATGAACAAGGGTAGGGTGATTAGTCCTTTGGATTTAGCCTAAAACTAAAATAATCTTGTGAAGCTTGACATCAGGGAAAAGCCCACACAATATCACTTATGATATAATTAAAGCAAAAAAGATTAAAAATGAAAAAGATACCCTATGGCATAAGTGATTTTAAAAGATTAAAAACAGAAAATTTCTACTTTGTCGATAAGACTCAGTATATTGAAAAACTAGAAAACTTCCCCTCTAGTTTTATGATGTTCTTACGCCCAAGACGCTTTGGTAAATCTCTTTTTGTAGCTATCTTAGAAGCCTATTATGACATCTATTTCAAAGAGGATTTTGAGGCTATCTTTAAAGATACCTACATCTTAAACCATAAAACCAAAGAGGCAAGTAGCTATATGGTTTTACGGTTTGATTTTAGCATAGTAGATATTTATGATGTGGAAGAGACTTTCAGATATATATTAAAATTGACATTGAAAAGTTTTGTACGACGATACGATTTAAATATAAAATTTAAAGATGAAAATCCTATCTCTATGTTTGCAGATATTTTTGACTATGTTAAAGAACATAATATTAACCTCTACATAATGATAGACGAATACGACAATTTCGCAAATAAACTCTTTTTAAATAACAAAGAGGATTATTTAAACATAGTCACCAAAAAAACAGCTCCATTTAAACAATTTTTTACCACCCTAAAAGCAGGAGCTACAGGGAACAACGCCCCTATTAAACGAATGTTTATAACAGGTGTAACACCTATGACAATGTATGATGTAACAAGTGGGTTTAATATTGGAGATAATATCTCTTTGCACCCTACATTTCACAATATGGTGGGCTTTAATCAGAGTGAATTAGAGAAGATTTTAGAAGACTATAACATAAGAGATAAAGTCTCAGTTGAGATGTTAAAAGAGTGGTATGACCACTATAACTTTAGTGAAGATAGCATTGATAGACTCTACAATACAGATATGATTTTATATTTTGTAAATAAATTTCTACCTTTACATAAAGCACCACGAGAGATGATAGATATCAATGTAAGAAGTGACTATTCAAAACTAAGAAGCATTATCTACACCAATAAAAAGCTAAATGGTAACTTTAAAACAATGCAAACCCTTATAGGTGGAGAGCATATAACTATTAGTAATTTAGTGCAAGATTTTAGTGCTTTAGATTTAAGCCAAGAGAACAACTTTAAGTCACTTCTTTTTTATCTAGGACTTGTAACCATAAAAGATAGAGATTTAGATTTAAACCTAAATATACCAAATGAGACCGTAAAAAGAATAGATATAGAGTTTTTAAAATCGGCTTTAGAGGTAGAAAAGGTATTTAGTATCAATATAAGTAAACTAGAAGAGGAGTTTAAAAAATTTGCTTTGCAAGGAGAAGTAAATATTTTTGAGTATATAGCTACACAGATAAAAGAGAACACAGGCATAAGAGACTATATATATAGTGAACAGACCGTTAAATCTATGTATTTAGCCTATCTCTCATTGACTCCTTACTATATAATCAAAAGTGAAGAGGAGCTAAATAAAGGTTTTGCTGATATTTTGCTAAAGCCTCTTAACCCTTATGTTGAGTATGTGGGCTTAGTAGAGTTTAAATATATAAAAAGAGAAAAAAATAGACCAACTTCTAAAGCCATAAATACACTTGTAAAAAAAGCCCAAAAACAGTTAGATGACTATGAAGAAGATGAACTTGTAACAGCGTTTACCTCAAAAGGGTTAAAACTTCAAAAGGTTGTTATTGTCTTTTGTGGGTGGGAGATGGTTTATTGTCAGAAGTATTAAAACAAGAAAAAATATAAAATGTTACTAAAGTGGCATTTATTTGGAAAATAAATTATCTATAATCTAATTTCAATTTAAATTGAAATTGAAAGGATTAAAGATGAAAAAAAGTTTAATTGTATTGGGAATAATTTTAGCATCAATGAGTGGTTGTACACAACAAGCAAAGCAATCTTCAGTGGCTCCTAAAGTAGCAAAAGAGGATGTTAAAGCTGAAGTACTTGTTGCTCCTATTGATGAGAAAAAAGCTATAGTTGTAACTAAAGTTAAACCAGAGATAGATGTAGTACATGAGATTAAAAAGCCAAAAGATACACTGCCTGTTGTAGTTGTTGACCCAGTAGAAGAGGGAACTCCTGTAAAAGCTGTAGATATTTTACCTGCTGATGAAGAGTCTGTACCTGTAGTTGAGAAGATTGAACCTACAATAGAAGAAATAGATGTTGTACCTTTAGAAGATAATACCTCTAACTAAAAATGAAAGAAAAGTTGTTATAATAGTAAATTATTAAATAAAAAAGGTTTACTTATGACACTAACTCCACTTCAACTTCAAGATTTTCAACAAAATGGTTTTTTAATATTATCCAATTTTCTTGAAGTTCAGAGGTGTGAAGCAATTTTAGATGTAGCAAAAGCCCATCTAAAACATCGCATAGAACCCATAGAGACAGAGTTAGGCTATAATGCAAAGTCATTAGAATATCGTCGTGATATAACTGACTACTCTAGTACAAAAAAAGAGAGTCAAGTTCGACGATTACGACAAGTTTATGACCGAGATATTCTATTTAAAGAGTGGATGGAAGATGAGAAGATACGTCCTATCTTAAAGCAGGTGCTAGATGATGAGGTGGTAATAACTACGGCACATCATAACTCTATTATGACTAAAATGCCAAGTCTTCATAGCGAAACTGCTTGGCATCAAGATAGACGATATTGGTCATATAGTAATGATAATTTAGTAAGTGTTTGGTTAGCTTTGGGTGAAGAGAATTTAGAAAATGGTGTTTTGGAATTTATTCCTAAAAGTCATACCATGCAGTTTTTAGCTGAACAGTTTGGAGATAAAGAGTATTTTTTAGAAGATAACCCACTAAATGTGTCACTTATAGAAACAAAAGTAAGTAGTACTTTAAAAGCTGGAGATGTAGTTCTATTTCATTGTAAACTTTTGCATAGAGCAAATAGAAATAGTACTACAAAGCCCAAAATATCGTTTGTTTATACAGTAAAAGGTAAAAGAACAGAGGCTACATATGGGAGTCGTTCAGCACAATATAAAGAGATTTTACTCTCTTAGTCTTGACAAATTAATCTAGTTAGGATATAAATCGCTTAGTTTAGCTTATGTACTACATAAGTTATAAACATAATTAATGTACAATAACGGCATTGATTAAAATTTAAATTTAAGGAATGAGAAACATGGCAAAATATGTTGAATTAACACAAGACAACTTCGAGGCAACAGTTAAAGAGGGCGTAACAATGGTAGACTTTTGGGCTCCATGGTGTGGACCTTGTAGAATGATTGCTCCAGTAGTAGAAGAGTTAGCAGAAGACTTTGATGGTAAAGCTACTATTGCAAAAGTAAATACAGATGAGCAACAAGAGATTTCTGTAAAATATGGAATCCGTTCTATCCCTGCTATTCTTTTCTTTAAAGATGGTGAGCTTGTAGACCAAATGGTTGGTGCAGCTTCTAAAGATGCATTTGCTCAAAAACTAAACGCTCTTGTATAGTTTTAAACTCGTTTCCAAGCTACAGCTTGGGAATGCATATTGGAATAAGAACTATTTTAAAAGTTTATGCTCCAATAATGTTCGGTGTTACCGAACCTACGTCAAATCTTTATTAAAATCATTACTTTATTATTTTCATAAAAATTTACATCAAGGAATATAACTATGTTAGATTGTGCAATTATTGGTGGAGGACCAGCAGGTCTTACAGCAGGACTATATGTGACTCGTGGGGGTCTTAAAAATGTTACTATGTTTGAGATGGGTCTACCTGGTGGGCAGATTACACAAAGTTCAGAGATAGAGAACTACCCTGGGTTTTTTGAACATGATAAAACAGGTATGGACTTTATGGACACTTGGCAAGAGCAGTGTTTTCATTTTGGCTTAAAACATGAGATGAAAAAGGTAGAGCGTGTAGCTAAAATAGGTGAGCATTTCACTATTACCCTAGAGGGTGGTGAGAGTGTTGAGGCTCTAACTGTTATTGTTGCTACAGGTTCAACTCCAAAACGAGCAGGATTTAAAGGTGAAGATGAGTTTTTTGGAAAAGGAGTAAGTACATGTGCTACTTGTGATGGCTTTTTTTACAAAGATAAACCAGTAACTGTATTAGGTGGAGGAGACACAGCCCTAGAGGAGGCATTTTACCTCTCAAATATCTGTTCAGATGTATATGTAGTTCATAGAAGAGATGAGTTTAGAGCAGCACCTCCAACACTAGATAGAGTTAAACGAAAAGAGAATATACATCTTATTACAGACTCTGTTATAGAAGAGGCTTATGGTGGAGTAATGGGTCTTGAAGGTGTTAAGATTAAAAATCTAAAAACAGATGAGATTACCAATATGAAAAATACAGGTCTTTTTGTCTTTGTAGGTCACAATGTAAGAAATGAAGTACTTAAAGATGAGAATGGTGAGTTTATCTGTAATATGAACGATTGGGGTCAGGTAATAGTTGATTTAAGCATGAAAACAAATGTAAAAGGGCTATTTTGTGCAGGTGATATGAGAATTCAAGCACCAAAACAGGTAGTCTCAGCAGCAGGAGATGGAGCAGTATCTGCGTTGCAAGTTATCTCTTATATTCAGGAGTTGGCGTAGGGTGCGATTGCTATCGCACCATCTTTTTCACCTAATTTTTCTCTTTCTCAAGTAACTCTAAGAAGTCTTTTTCTCCTAAAAAACCAAAAGTCATATCTTTAATATCTTTTGTTTCTGTAATAAAGACGTGCATAGGAGTCATTTGTATTGAAATATCAAGAGGAATATACTCCTCATCCCCATTAACTTTTAGCATAATAAAGTTATCTTTTAGTTCTTCTTTAACTGTCTCTTTAGGAAAAGTTTCTTTCTCCATTTTTTCACAGAAGTGACAGTTTGTTCCATAAATTTCAAGTAAGATAATCTTATGCTCTTTCTTTGATTGTGTAATTAATTTATTAAAAGTTTCTTCTATAGTTTTTTTATCTCTATATATAGGAATAGGTCTTTCTATTGGTTCAGATGGAACTGTAGGTACTTCGACTATTTGTGGATAGAACTCTTTAATTGGAATAGTAGTATTTATACTATTTAAGGTTGTTTCTATCTGCTCTTTACTCTCTTCAAAATTTTTAGGATTAGAAGATTCATAAGTGTGTAATTCATTGTCAATTAACTCTTCTGGAGAATCAGTTGAAATAATCTCTTGGGAAGCAATAGTAATATCTTGAGCAAATAGTACTATTGAAAGT
>JALUKJ010000030.1 GCA_027056615.1 Campylobacteraceae bacterium
CTTTTTGATGAGCTTCTAGGGCTACTATCTCATTGTTACAGAGGATTAATGCTCCAACAGCTGGGTTTGGGTAGGTTCTTAGTTGGTACTGCCATGCTTTTTTTAGGGCTTGGGTCATGTAGGTTTTATTTGAGTTCATTTGGTCTCCTGTAGGGTGCGATTACCATCGCACCGTCAAATAACATTCGCATAAAATAATAACTCGTAGGGTGTAGTCCCCTGACTACACCGACAAAACCAAATGGGCATATATTAAAACGGTGTAGTCGGAGACTACCCCCTACAGAAGCTCTCATATTAATCTTAACTCTTCTGAAATATCTTTAACAAGCTTAGAAAATGGTCGCTTTCCTATCTCATCATCACTCACATACCCACCACTTATGAGGCGTTGTAAATCTTCTTCACTCATTCCAAAACCATTAAAACTAGCAAAAATATGTAAAGGGTCAAAAGTACCAACTGGTGTTTTAATTTTTAATGGGTCAAAGAAATTCTTTGACCAAGGATGAAGTGTTACAAATTCCTCATTTTTTATACATTTCTCAAAAAAATTTTTTCTCCAATTTTCATCTTCCATTTTATTCTCCCCTTTTTTAATAAGCCTTTCGGCGAAACTTCCCTCTATACCAATCCCATTTAACGGTGCGTTGAAAACAGCACCCTACGAGATATTTACATCAATTCCAAAACAATTACCCCTCTATCTTCTTCTCAACAAACTCCAAAATCTCTTTAGCCATACCAATAGCCTCATAAACTTCATCATAATCAGGTTCTAAGTAGATGTCAGGGTATCTAAATGCAGTCGCATAAGGAGTTAGATTTTCAGAACACTCATAAAGCTTCTCAAATTCACTATCTATCACACTACAAATTTCAACTAACAACTCAATATCATGCGTCTTTTTTAGAGGCTCTTTTTTAAAAGCCAAATAACCCTTTAAAGCCTTTTCAGCACACTGTTGAGTATGATAAATAGCCGTATCCATAATTGGGTCATCACCATCTAAGAGTTTCAACGCAGATTTCAAATCATTATAAGCTTTATATAACCCATACTTCATACCCCATCATATAAGCCTAATCCCCTCTTTGTCAACCTTATAAAGTAACGAACTAACATCTTTAGAGAGAGTATTAAACTCCTCTTTGGTATAGACCAAAATATCTTTAGCTATCCCTATGCCTCTTAAAGCTTTAATCCCTTTTATAGCTCGTTTATAAGGTTTTTCATCGCTATGCTCAACCACTACAAGTACATCTACATCACTATCTTTGTTAGGTGTTCCCCATGCATAAGAGCCAAATATATAAAGAGATAAAGGATTGTAAGCATTTTGAAGTTTTGTAGTTATATTTTTAAATAGACTCTCTTGCATTAGAAACCTCTTTTTTCACTGATTATAACACATTATATCAAAATCAGCGTTAAGCCCAATTCAATACACGTTTATGTTAGCTCTCCAAAACAAACACATCAAAACTCAAAACCTCAATATCATTAACCACCTCATTTGTATCAAGCGTAATCACTCTACACGCTTTGGTATCATCGGTTTTAAAGTATCTAAACGCACCAAGTTCTCTCTTTCTTGTATTTGCATACTCTATGTTATACGCCACTTGATAGAGTACTTTTTGACTATAAAAATCAACTTCATGCTTCTCTCTCATATAGGTTACAGACTCATCATTTACATAAAGGATATTATAGATTTTGTTTTCTAAAGCTGTTCCTAGATTTATTGAATGTTTTGGGGCGATTTGTAAAAAACCATTATCTTTGACATATATCTTTTTTGCAGAACCTATTCTCTCTTAAGGATTTTTTCCATCATACTTACCTAAAAAATGATATTTTTCGTCGTTATACTTACGAAATATAATATATTTTTAGGAAGTATGGAGAATTTTGTAGCTTATTTCGCCTTATTCCACTCAAAATAGGTCTTAGCCTTAGAGATCTTGTTGTACTCAAATCGTACATCTTCACCCTTTTTAGCAATAGTAAAACCACGCTCATCAGCAGAGGTAATCTCACCTTTTTCTTTGTCGCCACCGTGGATTTTGAACTTTACACGTTCACCCACAGCTGACATAAAGTGTCTTGGCTCTTCTAGTTTACGCTCAATTCCTGGTGAGCTTACTTCAAGAAAATAAGCACCATGCATTGGAGGATTAACATCAAAAAAGACAGAGAGTTCATGAGAAATATCAGCACAAAGGTCAAGGGTTACCCCCTCTTCATTGGTAATATAGACTCTGTAAATAGTATTTCCATCTTCTTGAACTGTCTCTGTTCCATAAAAGTCTGCACCATTGGCTTTAACAATTTTTTCTATCTGTTCGTTAAGACTCATCTGATTCATCCTTTTTCTTTCGTTCTGCTATCTCTTTAAAAAGTGCTTCTATTTTTGAGATTTCTTCTAGTTGATTGTCAAACTCAAAAGTAAATTTTGGGGCTTTATACCACCCTTCGCTCTCTCTAATATATGTAGAGAGGAATCCTGAAACAGTTCGTAGTTGTTTTAAGGCTTCACTCTGCTCTTTTTCATTTAAATAGGATTTGTCTAAGTATACTTTTGCATCGTAACGACCTCTTGAACAGACAACTTCTGTTACAGAGAGACCATTGATACGGTTGTCATTCATGGTTGAAAGTGCTTCTGGAATTAGCTCTACTAAGCGTGACTCCGTTCTCTTTCTTTTTATCTCTTCTTCTCTCATTTTTTTCCCTAAATAGTTCGGGTGTAAACACCAATGCTATTGAATTAAGCCCAAATCCTGTAGGTTCGATTTTATCGAACAAAAAATTGAAGCCCATAAAACAATCCGTTCGATGAAATCGAACCTACAATTTTTGAATATTTATTCCTTAATTAATTGGTATTGGTGTAAACACGCCGATTCCGAAAATGCAAATTGCATATAAGGAACCGATGGCTTCAGCCTCGTTATTTTACTATCGTTCCCAACGTCCTCATTGGGAATGTATGGGAACGAGTTAACTAGACTAATCTAATTTTACTTGCTCTTCTACCATTTTGAAGGTTTCAATTACATCGCCCTCTTTAATGTCATTGTAGTTGTTAAGCATGATACCACACTCAAATCCATTTTTAACCTCTCTAACATCATCGTTAAAGCGTTTAAGAGAAGAGATTGTAGTTGTGTAAATAACAACACCATCACGAATAAGTCTAGCACCTGCATTACGAACAATTGTTCCATCAGATACTTTACAACCTGCAATAGTTCCAACTTTAGCTACAGTAAATGTCTCACGAACTTCAGCTTGACCTGTTACCTCTTCAGAGATAGTAGGACTCATCATACCACCAAGAAGTGCTTTAACATCATCAAGAAGTTCATAGATGATTGAGTAAGTTTTAATCTCAACACCAAGCTCTTTTGCTTTTTTCTTAACAGAACCTGTAGGTCTAACGTTGAAACCTAAGATAATAGAGTGTTCAGAAGCATCTGCTAGTTGAACATCTGACTCTGTAACACCACCTACACCTTCATGAATAATATCAACTTTAACCTCTTCATTTTTAAGGTCAGACAATGTACCTTTAATAGCTTCAAGAGAACCTTGAACATCAGCCTTAATGATAACAGGAAGTGCTTTAAGGTTACCCTCTGCAATTATTGCAGAGAGGTCATCTATAGTAACTTTTGTACTACGAGACAACTCTTTTGTTCTTGCATATTCTGCTCGTTTATCTGCCAACTCTCTTGCCTCTTTTTCAGAGTCCATTACTACAAGTACATCACCTGCCATTGGTACAGCTGAAAGACCAACAACAGCAGCAGGAGTACTAGGTCCAATAGCTTTAGTTCGTGTTCCATCATCTAAGATGAGTGTTTTAACCTTACCAAATGTTGTTCCAAGAACAAATGGGTCACCAATAGAGAGCGTACCATTTTGAACAATAATATTTGCCGTAGCACCAAAACCTTTTTCTAAAGAGGCTTCAACAACAACTGCTTTTGCATTTCTATTTGGGTCTGCTTGAAGTTCAAGTACCTCTGCTGTAAGCAGTAGTGTCTCAAGAAGGTCATCAATTCCCTCACCCGTATGTGCAGATACAGGAACGAACTCATAATCTCCACCCCATTCAGCAGGAGTAATTTCTAGTTCAGCCAATTGACTTTTTACTAACTCAGGGTTTGCTGATTCTTTATCCATTTTGTTAATGGCAACAACAATTGGAACACCTGCTGCTTTAGCATGAGAGACAGCTTCTCTTGTTTGCTGTTTTACACCATCATCGGCTGCCACAACAATAATAACAATATCAGTTGCCTGAGCTCCACGTGAACGCATCTCAGTAAAAGCTGCGTGACCTGGAGTATCTATAAATGAAATCTTTTTACCATTTTTTTCAACTTGGTAAGCACCAACGTGTTGTGTAATTCCACCAGCTTCCTTATCTGCTACTTTTGTTTGACGAATTTTATCAAGTAGTGATGTTTTACCATGGTCAACATGACCCATAATGGTAATAACTGGAGGTCTTTCTGTTGGATTTTCATCCTCTTGTGCATCATATACTTTTACATAATCAAGTGCATCAAGTGGGTCAATAGTATGTACTTCAACATCAAACTCTTCTGCAAGAATTTCAATAGAATCTTTATCTAAAAAGTCATTTTGTGTAAACATAGTTCCAAGATTAAATAGAACTTTAATTACTTCACCAGTTGAACGACCAACCTTTTCAGCAAACTCATAAACTCTTACATTTTCAGGAATCTCTACTGATGTAATATTTCCTACAGACTCTTCTTTAATATATTTTTTACGTTTTCCACCACGTCTAAGTCCAGATGGTCTACGTCTATGTCCACCTGTTCGTCCACGATTCTGTTGTTGTCCACCAGCAGCAGCTCTTTTTTTAGCCTCTTCTTTACGTTTCGCTTCTTGACGCATCATATCTTCATAAATATTTTTGTCAGAGAAGTCAAGCATTAGTACTTCTGGCTCTTCTTCAACTTCAGTAACTTGATTACGTCCATAATGATTTCCAAAACCTGCATTGGACATAAAGTCAAGTTTCTGACCTGTATCTTTTGCTGTAGCAACTCTTTTTGTTTTCTTTTTAGAAGGTGGCGTTGGCATACCTGCTGGTCTCTTTTTAGGAGTTACTTCTACAGGTTTACGCTCTTCTACAATTCTTATTCTAGGCTTATCTCTGTCAGCTTTTTTAACAACAGTAATACCAATACGTTTACGTCTTGCTTTTGGCTTTTCATCTACTGGAATTTCTTCAACTTTTTCTTCAGTTTTTTCTGGGACTTTCTCTTCAGAAACTATCTCTTCTGTAGATTTTTTTTCAATAGTTTTTTCTTCTGTCACTTTCTCTTCTGTAGGTGCTACTACTTCAACTTTTTCGTCACTTACTGTTTCAACTATAGGTGTTTCTACCTCTTCTTTTACTATTTCAACTTCTTTTTTCTTTTTAGGGGTAGCTGTAATAGAACCTCTTCTCATAGGTTTTTTAGCTGTTTTTCTAGCTTTTTTCTTAGAAGTTTCTACGCTCTTTTTAGCAACTTTTTCAACACTTTCAGAAGATTTTTCTTCTTGAGCCTTAGAGTCTTCTTTTATTGGTTTTTCAACTTTACTAGTCTCTTCTTTAACTACTTTTGCTTTTTTAACTATAGTAGGTTTGAGTATTTTAGCTTTTGGCTTAGCACCACTAATAAAATATTCTATCAATACACCAGCTTCTTCAATAGTTACTGTACTATTAGCTGCTTTTACATCATAACCTAACTCTTTAGCTTTCTCAATAAGTACTGCATTTGATGCACCTGCCTCATTTGCAATCTCTTGGATTTTAACTCTATCCATTCTTATCTAACTCCTTTAAATACTTAACAAACTGTTCACTATCTTCACTTGTGAGTCGAAAACGTTTTATTAAACCTTTTACTTTTTTTTCGTTTTCACGACAACCATTACAAAGGTAAAAACTTCGACCCTGTCCCGAATAAGGAAAAATGTTACTGTTTTTCTCTTGTAGGCGAAGTAATTTTTGTTGAGGTTCTCGTTCTCTACATGTTATGCACATGCGTACTGGTTCATTTTTTCGCATAATTATACCCAACTTTTGTTATTAACTCTTTGAAGTGACACCATAATTGTCAAGAGTTTTAGTAAAGACCCTAAATTTAGGGAATTTCCTTGCCAAAGCTTGATGAATTTTTGGTGCATCATCAGCATAACAGAGGGTAAAAAAGGTTGAGCCTGAACCTGAAAGTGTACTCATTAACGCACCATTTGCAAGTGCTGTTTTTTGTACTTCAAAAAGTTCTGGCATCTGCTTCATTCTTCTTGTCTGGTGAATCATATCTTTAGAGGCAATTTTAAGTAAATCCCAAGACTCAGTCATAAACAGTGCCGTCATAAAAGAGGAGCGAGATAGTGAATAGACCATCTCCTCTGTTCTATACAAGTCAGGTAAAACATTACGTGATTTTGCTGTAGAGATAGTTTTATTTGGAATAACTAAAACAGCCCGTAAATATTCAGGAGTTTTTCGCTTTTTTGAGTAGACCTTTTTATCTTCTACACAAGCAACATTAAATCCACCCATTACAGCAGGGGTAATATTATCAGGGTGAGGTTCATACTCTAGTGCTAAATTTAAAATTTTACGCTTATTATAACGTTCACCAGCTGCTACATAAGAGGCTGTTAATGCTGCTGTAATAACAGCTGATGAAGAGCCTAATCCCCTAGAAATAGGGATACGATTGGTAAATTCAAATCTAAAATTGTCTCGTTTTCCTTTTATTTTTTCATACTCTTTATTGAAAATGTTCATAAAGAGGATATTTTTACGAATATGAGGATTCTCTGCACCCTCTCCACGGGTAGAAACAGAGAAGAAACGAGAAGGTTTAATGGTTACTTCATTACGAAAATTAATTGAAAGTCCAAGGGTATCAAACCCTGGTCCAAGATTGGCTGACGTTGCTGGTACTGATACAAACAAAAGTTCTCCCCTTTGCTGATGTCATAATTTTAAATAATTACACGGCAGGAAGAATATACAACGGCTTATTATTTTTTAAAATAGTTACTTCACTCAACATGGAAGGTAATTCAAACCGTTGCTCTAACACCTCATCAAATTTTTTTGTTATTATAGTGTTATTTTCTTTGACAAAGTATAGTTTACCCATTGCTTTTATGGGTTTATTATTATTTAGTGTAAAAGCTTCACAAGCATCAAAAGTAATATCATTTAAAATCTCTAAAGAGCGAAGTGTAATGTAAGTCAATTTAATTGCCATATAAGAGCCAGGTCCAGAGGTGTAGATGACTCTTTTATAGCTATATTTAGCAGATAGTTCACTCAAAAGCTTAAGTAAAATATCTGAAGTTTTCTCTTTGCTTTCAATGGTTTCAATTAATTCTCCATCTTTATATACCCCTAAAAGAAGAGGTGAAGCAATGGAGACAATGAGTATTTTATAAGAACTAGGCAAAACTTTTTGCAAACTCCCGACTTTGAGATTTAGACAACGATACCATTTCATAGTTAGCAGGGTCTGCCAAAAGTGCTACAGTTAATTCATGATTAAGTTTATGACTTCCTGCAAATGAAGAGTAAGAAGCTAAAAGATTATGTCCAGTTACCATCATGTCACCCATAGCATCTAAGATTTTGTGACGAGCAAACTCATTGTCATATCTTAAACCTTCAGGGTTCAATACTTTCTCATCATCAAGACCAATGGCATTGTTTAGACTTGCTCCTAATGCAAGATTAATACTTTGTAGATACTGAATATCTCGTGCAAAACCAAAAGTCCTTGCTCTTGCAATCTCTTCAACAAAAGGCTTTGTACCAAAAGCATAGGCTTGTGATTGTCGTCCAATAACAGGATGTTCAAAATCTATCTCAAAATCAAAAGTAGCTCTAGCACTTGGTTCAAGCCTTACAAATTTATTACCATCACGAACCTCAACAGCTCTCTTAACACGAATAATCTCTTTAGCTTTATCTTGTTCCTCTATTTCAGCTTCATCTAAAAGTAGACAAAAAGAGGCAGCTGAACCATCCATAATTGGCATCTCATTACCATTAACAACTACTCTTAGATTATCAATTCCATAAGCATAAACAGCAGAGAGAAAATGTTCAATAGTTGAAATTGTTCCCATCTCTCCAAGAGAGGTTTTAGCACCAATAACCGTTGCCATTTGAGTATCAACAACAGCAGAAGGAGAGAGAGGAATACTCAATGCTAAATCTTCTCTATAAAAAATAATTCCTGCATCTGCCCCTAAAGGTTCAAGACGCAACTTAATAGGTTCACCTTTGTGTAGTCCAATTCCTACAACTTCTACTGGTTTTTTAATGGTACGTTGGTTCATAATAATAATATTCCTTTTCTCTTTTAGACCAATATTATAGCATAATTGTGCAATTTTTGTTTAATATGAATTTTTTATCCCATTTTTAGCTCATTTTAACATATCATACTTATAACTATAAGTATATAAATAGATATTAGGAAAAACTATGGAATTTAATGAATTAACCCCAGAAGAGATATATGTTATTGAAAACAAAGGTACAGAAATGCCTTTTTCTGGAAAATATAATGGCTTTTATGAAGCTGGTATTTACAACTGTAAAAAGTGTAATACACCTCTCTTTAGCTCAACCGACAAATTTGATTCTGGTTCAGGATGGCCAAGTTTTGATGACAATCTACCAAACGCAGTAAAGGAGGTTCCTGATGCAGATGGAAGACGAGTTGAGATTGTTTGTGCAAACTGTGGTGGTCACTTAGGGCATGTTTTTAGAGGAGAGCAGATAACTCCAAAAAGTACAAGACACTGTGTTAACTCCATCTCTTTAGACTTTAAACCTGTCCAAAAGGAGAAGAAGTATAAAAAAGCTTACTTCGCCTCAGGATGTTTTTGGGGAACAGAGTATTGGTTTCAAAAAGCTCATGGTGTATTTGATGCACACTCAGGTTATATGGGTGGACGCACTATTGACCCAACCTATTATGAAGTATGTAGAGGCGATACAGGTCACCTAGAGACAGTAGAAGTTATCTATGACCCAAAAGAGGTTAGCTACGAAGAGCTTTGTAAACTCTTTTTTGAAACGCACAATCCAGAGCAGATGAACGGTCAAGGTCCAGACATTGGTTCTCAATATCTATCAGCTATTTTTACAAATGATGTAGAAGAGGAAGATACGGTACAAATGCTTATTAATCAGTTAGAAGATAAAGGTATGAATATTGCTACTATGATTAAAGATGCAAATGAGCATACATTTTATAAAGCTGAAGAGGAGCATCAAAACTATTATAAACTAAGAAACTCAACTCCTTATTGTCATATTTATACTAAGAGGTTTTAAACCTCTTAGTCTCTATTGGCTACAATGCTTTTATGAATTTCCTAAAAAAACTATTTAATACTAAAACAACTATAATTACTACACTTACAGTCACCTCATCAAATGGTTTTCATCTGCGTCCCATTGCAAAATTTGTAACAGAGGCTAAAAAATTTGATGCGACCATAATCCTTAAAGCAAATGGCAAAGAGGTATTAGCTACACAAGTTCCTAAAATTTTGTCACTCTCCTTAGAGAAAGGGGATATTTTTGAGCTTAAATGCAAAGGTAAAGAGGCAAAAGAAGCCACTAAACAGCTTAGTAAACTCTTTAACGAACTTATGCAGAGTGACAAAGAAATTGAAAATATAGAACAAGAAAATGAAGAGTATGAAGCTCAAAGCATTAAAGGGATTACTATCTCAAAAGGTATTGGTATTGGTGTACCAATCAGTTATTATAAAGAGAAAACTTATAAAAAAGATGCCTTGTCATTAAAAGAAGCCCTTAAACGGACAGCTAAAGATTTAGAAGAGCTTTACAAAAACAACCAAGAAAAAGATGAAGCAGAGATATTTTTAGCCCAAAAGTCACTACTTGAGTCTGAAGTCTTCCAAAAAGATTTTAAAAATATTGATAAAGAGATAGAAAATCTTAAAGGTGGAAAGTTCCAATCACGCATTGCTGACTACAGAGACCTTAAACAACGTATTGAATCATATATGGGAGTTAACAATGAATTTATTCCTCCAAATGGAGATGAAGATAGCTATATTGTTGTTGTAGATGAAAAAGAAGAGTTACTACCTAGTGAAGTGGAAGCATTAACTAAACTAAATATTGTAGGAGTCATTTTACAAAAAGGCTCAACTACTTCTCATGTTGCTATTTTACTACGCTCTTTTAATATTCCTTCTATTATCTCTTCTGAACAAATTACAACAACAGGCGAATATTTTTACTCTATTTTAGATGCAAATTCTGGACAGTTAATCTTAGTACCTACAGAAGAAGACTTTAAAAAAGCAAGAAAAAAAGCACAAAAAAATAAAGAAAAAGAAGCTAAAAGCTATAAAAAACGTTTTAAAACTACTAAAACAAAAGATGGAAAGAGCGTTAAAGTTTTAGCAAATATCACCGACCTAAACTCAGCCAAAGAGGCAAAAGAGTTAGGAGCAGATGGAGTTGGACTTTTGCGTACAGAGTTTCTTTTTACTAAAGCTAAACCCTCTATAGAAGAGCAGACCCAAACCTACAAATCTATCTTTGAACTCTTTGATGAAGTCACAGTAAGAACCTTAGATATAGGAGGTGACAAATCACTACCTTATATTGAAATTCCTAAAGAAGATAACCCATTTTTAGGTCTTAGAGGCATAAGATTTTCCCTACAAGAGCAAACTCTTTTCAAAGAGCAACTCCTAGCTATATTTAAAGCCGTAGGTTCGATTTCATCGAACGAAAAAACTATAAAAATCATGTTCCCAATGATAAGCACCACCCAAGAGTTTACAGAAGCAAAAAATATAGCCAAAACTGTAGCAAAAGCTAATAATATAAACTTAACAAATATACAATTTGGAATAATGCTAGAAGTTCCATCTGTAATATTTGGACTTAAAGAGTTTAATAAGCTAGTTGACTTCTACTCCATTGGAAGTAATGACCTTACTCAATACCTCTTTGCTATTGAGAGAACTCACCCTACATTAACTGTTGACCCACTATCTCCACTACTTCTTTTAGCACTTGAACAGATTAGAAAAGGTGTAGAGAAGCCCATTAGTATCTGTGGAGAACTAGCAGGGCTAGAGGTAGCAACCCAAAAACTACTTAGTATGAACTACACAACCCTCTCAGTCTCTGCTAAACTTATTCCAAATTTGAAAGAGAGTATTAGAAATGTTTAACTTACTCCAAAGGGTGGGAAAAGCCCTTATGACTCCTATTGCTGTACTTCCTATTGCAGCGATTTTACTTCGTTTTGGTTTGGGGGATATTGCTTTTATCTCAGGTGATATTGCCAATATTATGAAAGTTGCAGGAGATGCTATCTTCACAAATCTTTCTATGCTTTTTGCTATAGGAATTGCTTATGGTCTAGCTAAAAACAATGATGGAGCAGCAGCTCTTGCAGGAGCCGTAGGTTTTTTTATTGCAAAAGCAGTCTACTTAAAAATAGCCACAACATCGTATATTAAAGCTAAATTACTTATTGACCCTAGCATTAATATAAAACTTCTTGAGTTTCATAATAATATGGAAGCTGACCTTAGCATGGGCGTTTTTCTTGGTATTATTATTGGTATTTTAGCGGGGTATCTTTATAATCGTTTTTATAATATTAAACTACCAGAGTTTTTAGGCTTCTTTGGAGGAAAACGTTTTGTACCTATTGTCACTGCTCTTGCTTCTATTTTAGTGGGTGTTATTGCAGGGAACTATTGGCACTATGCTCAATCGGCTATTGATGCATTTTCAAATAGCATTATTGGACTCAATGAAGTTGGTGGTTTTCTCTACGGAACGCTTAATCGTCTGCTTATTCCTTTAGGGTTGCACCACATCTTAAACTCTGTATTCCTCTTTCAAGTAGGAGAGTATCATTACATTAAAGATGGTGTGAGTGTTGTTGCCAATGGTGACCTACACCGTTTCTTTGCAGGAGACCCAACTGCTGGAGTATACATGGCAGGGTTCTATGTGACTATGATGTTTGGACTCCCAAGCCTTGCACTTGCTATCTATGCAACCACCCCAAAAGAGCAAAAGAAAAAAGCAGGAGCTATCTTAGCAGGGGTTGCTCTTACCTCATTTTTAACAGGTATTACAGAGCCTTTAGAGTTTCTATTTCTATTTGTAGCCCCCCTACTATTTGTAGCTCATGCCATCTTGACAGGTTTAGCTGTAGCTAGTGCCTATCTGCTAGATATTCACCACGGTTACGGTTTTTCAGCAGGATTTATTGACTACGTTATTAACTATAAATTAGCTAAAAACCCTCTACTTATCTTACCTCTTGGTTTAGCCTTTGGATTTGTCTATTTTGTTGTCTCTTACTACATTATTAAAATCTTTAAATACCAAATCTTTACGCCTGATAGCAATGACAAAGAGAGTTGTGAGGTCTCAAATGAGGCAGAAGCGTTTATAGAAGCTTTAGGAGGAAGAGAGAATATTATCTCTACTGATGCATGTATTACACGTCTAAGAATGCAAGTTAAAAACTCTAGTAGTTTAGATGATAAAGCCTTTATAAAGCTTGGAGCTAAAGGTGTAATTAAGCCTAATGAGACAACTATTCAAGTGGTTTTAGGTACTAGAGCTGAAGGGGTTGCAGAATCTATTAAAAGTATGTTATAATAAAATTATAATTATTATAACAAAGGATTATTTTATGAATTTAAAAGATGAACCAACACTTGAAAGTATTGATGACTACAATAACCAAGAGGGTCCTCAAAAAAGAAAAACTGTCCGTCTAATTATTATTGGGCTATTAGCTATTTCAGCTCTCTCTTATGCTATGTTAAAGTCATACGATACCATGCCAAATGACTACATAGGAACACCTCAGAAGCCTGGTATCATTTCGACTAAACGATTTTAAAGATAAGGTACAACCTTATCTCTACTTATAATTCAGATACATATTAAGTACCTGACCAGAATAAATGTCAGGTACTTAATAATACATCCACAAAAGTAATCCTACTCCTAACCCAATATTTAAAAAGCTTAACTCACCGTCAAATACTTTCCTTACTAACCAAACCATTTTATCAACCAATTCAGGTGGATAGTTAGTATTAAAAAACTCTAAAAACCATGCGTTTATCTCTTGGTAGTAGAGAACATTTAAAAGCTCTGGCAAAAAGATAAAAAGTATAATAGCTAAAAATCCCCAAATTGTCTTTTTTGGCTTCATCTCTTTTAACTTCTCTTGGAACTCTGGATTGTTTTTTAAATTTTCTAATTTTTGTTTCATTTTCTCTCCTTAACATATTTTTCTTTCGGCTCTGCCACCATCATCTGCTCTTCATAATCACTACTATTAACCACAGCCACATCCATAAACTTCCCAACATAATCCAAAATCTTATGGGTCACACGAGGAATAACCTTACGCCGTTCAAGTAGCTTAGGGCGAACCTGCAAGGTATTTTCAATATCCTTTTTCAAAGGCGAACGCTCATCATAAATATAGTTTCCAATCACCTTTTCAACCTCATCTTTTTTCAGATTCTCCTCACGACAAAGCTCCTCAAACCCCTTTTCACGCTCTACTTCCCAAAACTTTTCAAACTCCTCAGCCACCAACTCACTGTCATCAATGTTCATCAGATTTTCATTAATAAACTTCTCTATCAACTCTCGTTTAGAACGCAAAGAGGCATCGCCGTTTATAATGTTTGATATATGCTCTCTTTGTCCCTTTTTGTCCTCCTCTTTTGCATCTTTGAGTTTGGCTAAAAGCATCAAGATGTAGTTCACATTTATCTCATCGACCTGTATAAGTTCTAGTTCAAAGTCCACATCTTCTAGTATGGAGACCTTTTCGCTCTCTTTATTGCTCTTTATACTGTCGTAAAGGTCAAGGTATTTAGACTTATAATCTTCAAACTCCTGTGCCGACATCTCCAAGTCATCAAAGCCAAAGTCGGAAAACCCTGCCAAGATGTTTTTTAACCTCATCAAGGCTCTAAAGGCTTGAACAAAAGCAAATTGAGCCTCTTCATCTGTAAGTTCATCGACCGACTCCACCGTAGGGGTTACGGCTAAAAGTTTTTCTCTATAGGCTTCATTAAACTCACTCACATACTCCTCATAGGGCTTCATCAAAATAATATCTTTAGCCTCTTTGTTAGAAAAGAGTGCAATAGCATCATCGGTATTAGATTTTAAGTTTCTAAAACAGACGATGTTCCCTTGCGATTTCTGCTCGTTGAGTATTCTGTTTGTTCGTGAAAATGCTTGAATAAGTCCGTGGTATTTTAGGTTTTTATCGACATAGAGCGTGTTGAGTGACTTCGCATCAAACCCTGTCAAAAACATATTGACCACCAGTAAAATGTCTATCTCTCTATTTTTAACACGCTTAGAGAGTTCATTGTAGTAGTTGTAAAAGCTCTGTGAATCTTTGGTACTGTATTTTGTGCCAAACATTTTGTTGTAGTCTGTTATGTACTCATCTAGCTTTTCACGGCTATGAGGAGTCACCTCTTTTACTTCACCATCAAGCTCTATAATTCCATCGGCATCTTTGTCTTCTTCATTGGCTTGGTAAGAAAATATGGTCGCAATCTTTAGCTTATGCTCTTTGCGTTTAAACATCTCATAATACTTTATGAGCATCTCAACCGAACTCACACACATCATGGCTGTAAACTCTCGGTTGTGTGTTTTTCGTGAGTGGTTAGCCAGTATATAGTCTACTATCTTCTCTACTCTCACATCAGACTCTAACAGCTCTTTGGTGTCTATATCTTCTACCTCAATGTCAATATTGGTCGCACTCTCACCCTTCTCTTTGTAGCGTCCCACATACTCCACCGAAAACTTTAAAACATTCTCATCAGCTATGGCATCGGTGATAACATACTTGTGTAAAACATCATCAAAAAGCTCTCGCGTGGTGCGTTTACCAAGCTTATTACCCACGGCATTCTCTACAAAGATGGGCGTACCTGTAAAACCTATCATTTGGTTATTGGTAAAAAAGTTCGTAATGGCTAAATGTGTCTCTCCAAACTGAGAACGATGACACTCATCAAATATAAAGACAATATGCTCATCTTTCACGGCTTCCATCTCTGCTAAATATCGTGTTTTACTTATGGCTGTGTTGAGCTTCTGTATGGTGGTAACTATAAGCCCAGTATCGTCTCCAAACTGTCGTACCAAGGCTTTTGTGTTGTCTGTGCCATCGACTGAACCATCGGAAAAGCTGTTAAACTCTTTGGTGGTCTGAAAGTCCAAATCTTTTCTGTCTACCACAAAAACCACTTTATGTACTTTTGGTAGCTTCATAAGTATCTGTGCTGTTTTAAAAGAGGTAAGCGTTTTCCCTGAACCTGTGGTGTGCCAAATGTAGCCGTTTTTGTCGCTGTTGTTAACCCTGTCAATTATCGCTTCTACAGCATGAAACTGATAGGGTCTTAGCACCATAAGTATCTTTGGTACTTCGGCTAAAACGATGTATTTACATATCATCTTTGCGACATGGCATCGCTCTAAAAAAACCTCTGTAAAGGCTTCAAGGTTGGTAATGTTATGGTTCTCTCTGTCTGCCCAAAAAAAGGTCTGTTTAAACGACTGCTTTTTGTTGTTGGCATAGTATTTGGTATTGACCCCATTACTAATGACAAACAACTGCACATAGTTAAAGAGTGCCGAGTTCGACCCATAAGAGTGACGTTGATAACGGTTAATCTGATTGAACGCCTCTTTTAGCTCCAAGCCACGCCGTTTGAGTTCTATCTGCACCAATGGCAAACCGTTAATGAGTAGCGTTACATCATATCGGTTCTTATAAACCCCCTCCACGCTCACTTGGCTTGTCACTTGAAACTCATTTTGACACCAGTGTTCAGAGTTTAAAAACTCTATATATTTGGTCGTACCATCGTCACAAGTGAGCGAAAATCTGTCTCTTAAGAGTTTGGCTTTTTCAAATACAGAGCCTTTGTTGAGGTAGTTGAGTACACGTTTAAACTCTTGGTGACTAAGCGTCGTGTTGTTGTGGATTTCGAGTTGGGTTTTTAGGTTAGCTTCTAGGGCTTTGTCATCTTTTATGATTACAGGTGTGTATTTTAATTGTATGAGTTGGTCTATTAAATTTTGCTCTAGCGTGGCTTCGCTTTGTGTTCCCATTCTATTCCCCAAAATGTTGTTTTGAATATTATAGCATAATCGTTAAAATTAAAT